>JAQBHK010000146.1:0-12335 GCA_032127815.1 Desulfobacterales bacterium | reverse complement strand
GTAATCAGTGAGAAGCAATTCGCAACCCGTAACCCGCAACTTGTGACCCGTAACCTGTAGCGCATAACTCGCAACCCGTGCCAGCAACGAGTAACTAGTAACCAGTAACCAGCAATCAGATCAAAGTTCTTTCAGCAGAGTCTCTCCCAGTTTGTAAACATCGCCGGCACCCAGAGTCAGCAGGATGTCGCCGGCGGTTAAAGTCTGTTTTAAATGGGAAACGGCTGCTCTAAAACTTGGCATGAAGACGACCTCTTTATGGCCGTGAGCTCGAATTTCTTCAAACAACAATTGACTGTCAACGCCTTTGATTGCTTTTTCGCTGGCGGCATAGATCGGCAGCACTACCAGCATATCCGACTGATAGAAAGAACGTGTAAAATCATCAAAAAGTGCCTGGGTTCTGGAGTAGCGGTGCGGCTGAAATACCACAACGATGCGCCGGTCCGGCCAGCTTTCCTTGGCGGCCTGCAGCGTAAATTTGATTTCAGTGGGATGATGGCCGTAATCGTCAACAATCGTAATGTCGCGGGCGCTTCCCTTGATTTCCAATCTGCGCTGCACGCCTTGAACGGTTTCCAGGGCGCTTTTAATGACTTCAAAATCGATACCTAATTCAAGTCCCACGGCGATGCTTGCCATGGCGTTGTAAACGTTATGGATACCAGGCAGATTAAGCAAGATTTCTCCTAATTGCTCGCCAAGGTGTTTGACGGCAAACCTGCTCGTTAACCCTTTGGACTCAATGTTTTTGGCCTGGATATCCGCCTGGGAACTGACTCCGTAAGTTGTGAAGCGCTTCTTTATTTTGGGAATTATATCCTGTATGGGTTCATCATCCAGGCATAGAATCGCCAGGCCGTAAAACGGGATTCTGTCGATGAAGCTTAAAAATACTTCTTTGATGTGGTTTAGGTCTTTGTAAAAATCGAGATGCTCCCGGTCTATATTCGTTACAACCGCTATAGTGGGAGACATCTTCAGAAAAGAGCCGTCGCTTTCATCCGCTTCGGCTACGATAAAATCCCCCTTTCCAAGCAGCGCATTGATCCCGATACTTTTGAGTTTACCGCCGATGACCACCGTGGGATCCAGTCCGCCTTTGTCCAGCACGGCAGCTACCAGGGAAGTGGTCGATGTTTTGCCGTGGGCGCCGGCAATCGCTACGCTGTACTTTAAACGCATCAGTTCAGCCAGCATTTCGGCCCTGGGTATTACCGGGATCGACGCTTGGGCGGCGGCAATAACTTCAGGGTTATCGAAAGCGATGGCCGAGGATGTCACCACAACATCGGCCCCTTTAATTTGCCCGGCAGCATGACCTTCATATATCACTCCCCCTAAACTTTGCAGGCGCTGGGTCAGATCAGAAGAACTGATGTCGGATCCGGACACCTTGTAGCCCAGGTTGAGCAAAAGTTCGGCAATGCCGCTCATGCCGATGCCGCCAATGCCGACAAAATGTATGTGATATTTTTTAAGATACATAGGTTTGGTTTATTAGTTAAATGGTTAATTGGTTAAATAGTTTCGCAAAAAGTAAATATTTGATTTTTTGCGAGAGTATTTTGTATTTAGTGTTTGGTTATTTAACAAGCTGGTATATCAGCATATATTTGAAACAAAATACTAAATACTAAACACCTGATGAATTCGTTTCTTAGGAATTCATCATTCCATAACAATTGTCCACAATCATCGCGGCCGCATCCGGCCGTCCAAAATCTTTTGCCCGGTCGGCCATTTGACTCAGGGCTTCCGGGTTTGATGCAAAATATTCGATTTTATCGGCCAGGACTCTGCTGCTAAGATCTTTTTCCAGAATCATTTCTGCAGCGGCGGCGTTTGTAAGGGTGCGTGCATTCAGAACCTGGTGATTGTCGGCTGCAAAAGGAAACGGAATAAACACAACTCCCTTTCCAATAGCTGTAATCTCCGCCACCGTGGTGGCACCTGCCCGGCATATCACCAGATCGGCTTGTTGATATTGCCGGGCCATATCAACAAAAAAGGCCTGTACCTTGCCGGCAATACCGCAGCTCTGATAGGCGGCTTTAACCATGGTTTCATCGTCAACTCCGGTTTGATGGATGAAAAAAAATGCATCTTTTTCCCGGATCTGTTCTACAGCCTCCATAACCGCCAGATTTATACGGCGGGCCCCCTGACTTCCGCCGATGATCAGTACTGTAAAGGGCCGCTGTTTATTAAAGCCTGCAACCGTGCTTGCTTTTTGGTTCCCGTTGCGCTGTAATATTTCTTTACGTACCGGATTACCGGTAAGATGGACTTTACGCCCATTTAGTTTTAAGGGCGTATTCTCAAAAGATATAAATATCAGATCGGCAAGACGCGACAGTATCCGGTTAGTAATGCCCATAAGAATATTCTGCTCATGCAGGGCGATGCGAATGCCCAGAAGCCATGCACCCGTGACCAGAGGTCCGGCCGCATAGCCGCCGACACCGATGACCAGATCAGGTTTGAAACGTTTAAGGATCATAATAGATTCAAAAATGCCCTTGGGGATTTGCGCGATCGACAAGGCCTGCTGTGCCGCTTGCCGTCCTTTGATTCCTGCTGCCGTAATTTTTGCATGCTTGAACCCCAACTCGGACAGAATTGAGGTTTCAAAAGATTTGCCTGTGCCGACGAACAAGACATTGCTGTTTGGATTCCGGGCCGTGAATTCCTGTGCAATGGCAATGCCGGGGAAAAGATGCCCTCCGGTGCCGCCGCCGGCAATAATGATGCGCAACGCCTCCGGCGTTTTGTACAGCTCTCTTTTTTCAACAAATGGCACCATAAAACCTTCTAAGCATGCTTTATGAAATGTTCGGGTCAGTTTTTAATGCTGCAATGTTCATCAGTATTCCAACAGACGCCATGTTCACCAAAAGGGATGTTCCGCCGTAACTTAAAAAGGGGAGGGTAAGCCCTTTGGTCGGGAGAAGTCCAAGGGTGACTCCCATATTAACGCAAACTTGCAGACCGATTGCCGTTGTCAGCCCCATGGCTAAAAGTGCTCCAAAAGAGTCTTCGGTATTTCTGGCAATCCAGACGCCACGCCAGAATATAAGGACATAAAGGCCCAGGATAAGAAGAACGCCCAAGAGGCCGAGTTCCTCTCCGATGACTGAGAAGATAAAGTCGGTGTGGGGCTCAGGAAGATAGAACAGTTTCTGATAACCCTTGCCGATACCAGCGCCCCAGGCGCCTCCGGTGCCGAATGCCATCAGCGAATGAACGATCTGATAACCTTCATTTAAAGGATGCTGCCAGGGGTCCATAAAACTGAGGAGGCGTTTAAGTCGATACTCGGCGTTGACCATAAAAAAGTAGATAACGGGCAGCAGGGCCGCAAGTGATAAGAAAAGATGCCTGAGACTGCCGCCGCCTACAAAAAGCATGATCCAGGTAATAGCGCTCAAAATCAGTACAGAGCCAAAGTCAGGCTGGATAAAAATCAGAGCGGTTAAAATACCGAGCACCAAAATGTGGGGAAGAAAACCGACATAAAAATCGTTGAGTTTATCCTTTTTTTTATCCAGAGAGTAGGCCAGGTAAACTATCAGGGCAAAACGAGCGAATTCCGCGGGTTGAAATGTAAAGCCGCCGAAGCGCAGCCACCTGGCCGAGCCTCCGACAGAATGTCCGAATTTTGTGAGCTTGATCGCAGCCAAAAGGGTGATTGCCATGATCATAAAGGGGTATGACAAAGGACGGAAAAGACGCACAGGAATCCGTCTGCAAATTATCAAAACTACAATTCCCATCAGGGCGAAGCAGGCTTGCTTTTTTAAAAAGTAGTAATCGCTTCCATACTTTTTCATTGCCAGGGCCGAACTGGCGCTGTAGACCATCACAATTCCGATTCCAACCAGAAAAAGTACAGGGAACAGGAGCTTGAGATCATAGCTCGAGTTTCGTTGAGCAGCATTTTGTATCTTATTTTGGTTGCCGGGCATTAGTTTTGTTCTTCTCTTATTTTTCTTTCAGTATTGTTCATGAAATATCCGGTTTCAATTCTTGCAGCTGTTTAACCGCCGCGCAGAAAGCTTTTCCCCGTTGGGCATAGCTGCTGTACATGTCAAAACTGGCACAGCCCGGAGCAAGGAGCACAACATCGCCGGGACGGGCGTTTTGATATGCCAAAAGGACTGCGTCTTCCATCCCTTCTGCTGTTTGTGCTGCCTGGGGACATACGTCGCCAAGGGCAGATTTTACTTTTTCTTTTGCTTCTCCCATTACAATCAGTTTTTTTGTGTGCTTATGGACCAGTTCTTTGAGAGACTCGAATTTTCCTCCCTTATCGCGACCTCCCATGATAAGAATTACCGGACTGCTAAAGGCTTCAAGTGCTCTGGCCACAGCATCAACGTTGGTAGCTTTGGAGTCGTTGAAGAAGCGGACGCCGCTGATAGTGGCGATAAATTCGAGTCGATGAGAGAGCCCCTGAAAGTTGTTCAGGGTAGACTGGACGGCCTCTAAACTGCCACCAACGGCCAGTGCTGCCAGAGAAGCGGCGGCGGCATTTTCAAGATTATGCCGGCCGGCGAGTTTGTAACCGGAAAGTTCAATAGAGCCTGTTTGCTCTCCTTGTGACTGCAAACCAATGAAGGCAGCGTTGGACGAACCGTTCCAATTTATGGTTGCGCTGTTCAGGGCTGCAGTATCGTGGTCTTTGCGGTGATAAAAGGTCATTTTTTTGGCTTTAATGTTTTGGGTAATGGAACGGATCAGCGGATCTGAGCCGTTGATTACGGCAATATCATCTGCTTGCTGGTTTTCGAAGATCCGGCACTTAGAGCTGATGTAGGCCTCAAAATCAGGGTATCGGTCCATATGATCTTCGGTGATATTTAAAAGCAGACTAACTTTCGGCCGGAAAGTTTCGATGGTATCGAGTTGAAAGCTGCTGATTTCAGCTATTACGATTTCGGCTATTGTTTTTTGGTTGACATAGTCGATTAAAGGGGTACCGATATTGCCTCCCACAAAAGTTTTAAAGCCTGAATTGTCGAGCATTTTGCCGAGCAGGGTAGTAGTTGTAGTCTTGCCGTTGGTTCCGGATACGGCGATTATAGGCTCACGGATGAATCTTGAAGCAAGCTCGATCTCTCCTATTACCGGAATCTTTTTGCTGCGGGCCCGTAAAATCTGAGGAATGGTATGGGGCACACCGGGGCTGATAACAATAAGATCGGCGCGTTCAAATGTTTCAGTTTCATGCCGGCCCAGTTCCAGGTCTACACCCATTGCAAGGGCTTCTTGAGCAAGGTCGGCCAGATCTTTGGCAGGGGCAATATCAGTAACGGTTACCGACGCTTTCTGGTTTATTGCAAAGCGCGCTGTTGCAATCCCCGAGGTGCCGAGGCCGACGATGAGAATTTTTTTATTTGTAAGATTCATTTATGGCACTTTGTTAATTCAATCCCAATGAAGCATTTTTTTTAACCCGCAACCCGCAATGCTCAACTCCATCATTTTATTTTTCCAATTGGGCCGCAGCCTCTAAATCCTGCTATCTCAGTTTCAGCGTGCTCATTGAAAGCAGCGCCAATGCAATTGCAATGATCCAGAACCGGACAATAACTTTAGGTTCCGGCCATCCTTTCAATTCAAAATGGTGGTGCAGCGGGGCCATTCTAAATATTCTGCGGCCGTTTGTGACTTTGAAAAAACCGACCTGAAAAATCACAGACAGAGTCTCAATGACAAAAAGCCCGCCGACTAACGCCAGCAGGATTTCCTGCTTGGTGATGACGGCTACGGTACCTAAGGCCGCACCCAGTGAAAGGGAGCCGACATCACCCATAAAAATCTGTGCCGGATAAGTATTAAACCACAAAAACCCAAGGCCTGCGCCGGCCAGTGTCCCGCATAAAACGGTTATTTCTCCGCTTCCGGCAACGTAATTGATTTGCAAATAGTCGGCTATTTTGATGTGCCCGGTGACATAGGCAAAGACCATATAAGCAGTTGAAGCTATGATAAAGGGTCCGATGGCAAGGCCGTCGAGCCCGTCCGTCAGGTTGACCGCATTTGATGTGGCGATAATTACCAAAGCGGCAAAGAAGATATAACCGTATCCAAGATCCGGTGAAGCTTTCTTTAAAAACGGTATGGTGACGCGCGCTGAAAAGTCCGGCGACATGTAAACCAGCAGACCGGCGACCAGCGCCAGAATAGCTTGCAACAGGAATTTATTGCGAACACTTAGCCCTTTGCTTTGCTTTTTGATTTGCATCAGATAATCATCGGCAAAACCGATGCCGCCGAAACCAACGATGGTCAGCAGCACTATCCAGATGTAATGATTGGTTAAATTTGTCCAAAGGAGTGTCGATACAATAATTGAGAAAATGATCAGCAATCCACCCATGGTTGGAGTTCCGGCTTTTGTGTGGTGAGTTTTAGGACCGTCTTCTCTGATATACTGTCCCACTTGCAGGCGGCTCAGCCTTCGAATTACCCAGGGGCCCATAATAAAACAGATTAAAAAAGCAGTAAGACTGGCATAGATCGTCCGGAAAGTAATGTACCGAAATACATTAAAGGCCGATATGGTGTTATGCAGCGGATATAGTAGGTGATATAACATCGCTTGTCGTCTCGAAGCTCCTTACCGAAGACAAATTGTTATTAGTAAAATGACACCCTAACCGTTGGCCCACTCCAAAAATTTTTCAGCAATTTTTTCCATGGCCATTGATCGACTGCCCTTTACCAGCACCCAGTCTCCGGGATCGAGCCAGTCAATGATACTTTCATAAATTGCTTCCTTGGTCCCTAAGATAATATTACCGGAATTCATACCTTCTTTGCGGGCACCGGCGGCCACCGATTCAGCAAACTTGCCGGTCGCATAGATTCTTGAGATCTTGGATTTTGCACAAAGGATGCCGATTTTGTGATGCAACGATTCCGCATGCTGCCCGAGTTCGAGCATATCGCCGATGACTATCACCCCCCTGCCGTCCCCTTTTGAGGACTTGAGCGTTTCAATGGCAGCTGACATGGAGCCCGGGTTGGCATTGTACGTGTCGTCGATAATATAGATGCCTTTGTGCGTTTTATGTATATTCAACCTGCCTTGAACCGGGACGAAACTTTCGAGGCCGTTTTTAATTTGTCGGGCACTTGCTCCCAGCAGGTATCCAACCGCTGCTGCCGCCAAAGCATTGGAAACCATGAATCTGCCGGGAGTTTCAATATCGATGGAAATGCTTTCCGACGGCATCTGGAGCGTAAAAGAAAGCCCCAGCCCCTTTTTACGAATAGCCCGGCCTCTGATTCGGGCGTTTTTTGACAAACCGAAGAGAACCACGTTTGCCGATGTTTGCTCGGCAAGCTGCAGCAGCATAGGATCATCGGCATTCAGGACCGCCGTGCCGGTCGGTTTGATTTTTGTAAGCAGTTCGCCCTTGGCCCGCATGACGGCATCTATGGAGCCCAGCCCTTCAAGGTGGGCCGGGCCGATATTGGTAATCAGGCCGATTTCCGGTGAACAGATTTCAGCGAGACGTTCGATTTCTCCGGGCCTGTTCATACCCAGTTCCACAACCGCCCACTGATGATGCAAATTGAGATTCAGCAATGTCAGGGGCAGTCCGATCTCATTGTTCAGATTGCCGCTGGTTGTCAGCGTCGAAAAACATTGGGCTACAACGGCAGCGGTCATCGTCCGGGTGGTGGTTTTGCCGTTTGAACCGGTGATGGCGACCACCGAAGCGTTTGAACGTTGGCGTTGAAAAGCTGCAAGGTCGCCCAGTGCTTTGGTTGTATCGGCCACTGTGACACAGACAAGTCCTTTTTTTTGGCATAGCTGGCCGGGCCGGGCGGCGGCTTTGTCCATGTTGATGATAAGGCCGGCAACACCGCCTGCAATGACGTCGCCGGCAAAACTGTGGCCGTCATGAACATCACCTTTGATGGCCACAAAGAGGTTGTCCGGGGCGATCCTGCGCGAATCGATAGCTACGCCTGCGAAAACCCTGTTGATGTCTCCGCACAACAGGCTTCCCTCGGTTGCTTCAAGGATTTTTGCAGTGGTCCAAGGTATTGGTTTTTTCATCGGCCTTAAGGTCCTTTGCCTGGTGATTCTGTTTGTTTGATGCTATTTTTGAGACATCCGGCCAGGGCTGAAAGTGCTGCCCGGGCTTCTGCACGGTCGTCAAAGGGA
The DNA here is from genome assembly GCA_032127815.1 of Desulfobacterales bacterium. Taxonomy (GTDB): domain Bacteria; phylum Desulfobacterota; class Desulfobacteria; order Desulfobacterales; family UBA11574; genus Desulfatibia_A. The sequence goes on along the minus strand of JAQBHK010000146.1, from coordinate 4,150 downwards.
ACGACACTCTCTTTGATGACTTGATAAGTTTCATCGCCTTTGCCGGCGATCAGGACGGTATCGCCCGGGCGGGATGCCAGCACCGCCAGCTGGATGGCATTTTTACGATCCGGTTCGACAACGTAGCCTCTTTGTTGAAGGCCTGCTGTCAGATCCGAAGGGGTGTATCGTTGTACGGCGACCTTATTAATCCCTTCAAGAATCTGGCCGATAATTTTTCGGGACGGTTCGGTGCGAGGGTTATCGTTTGTGATCACGGTAAGGTCACAGAGCCTGCTTGCTATGGCACCCATCTGAGAACGTTTGGCACTGTCGCGATTGCCGCCACAGCCGAATACACAGATAACGTTGCCGGTCGCCAGCTTTTTTAGGACAGAGAGCACATTATCTAGCGCATCAGGGGTATGGGCGTAATCGACATATACAAAGCGTTTAATATCATTGGCAATACTTTCAAGACGCCCCGGAATTACGACAACCTCTTCCAGACCGGCTTTAATGGCGCTTAAAGAGAGATTCAAGGCTATACCTGCTCCGGTTGCACAAAGGATATTCTCCATATTATAGGGCCCTACAAGGGATGCTTTGAATTCAAACGTGCCGCCGGGCGTTGCAATACGGCCTCTCATACCGGTCAGGTCGTATTCGATATTTTGACACCGGATGTTGTTGCCGGCGGCAGTCCCGACGGAAAGCACCGAAAATGGGGCCGCTTTTTCTGAAAACAGGCTTAAGAGTTCTTGGCCTTTGGCATCATTGTGATTAAGCACAGCCGAGCCCCGGTTGTTTTTGGGACCTGGATTTAAGAGTTCGGTAAACATTCTTTTTTTACATTGCCAGTAAGATTCCATGTTGCCGTGATAATCGAGATGGTCTTGGGTTAGATTTGTAAATACAGCGACATCGAAGCGGCAATGATCAACCCTGTGAAGATCGATGGCATGCGAAGTAACTTCCATGACAACATGCGTGACGCCGTCTTTGAGCATGTCTGCCAGTATTCTCTGGAGATCCAAAGATTCGGGGGTTGTCATCGGACTGCTGAATGTTTTGCCGCCATATCGATAATTCAAAGTCCCGATGACCCCGACGCTGAGACCGGCCTTTAGCAGGATGCGCTCAACCAAAAAAGCCGTCGTTGTTTTGCCGTTGGTGCCGGTTATCCCAATCATCGTCAACTTTTGCGACGGACTGGTGTAAAACCGGTCGGAGACGGCTGCAAGGGCCTTGCGGCTGTTCTCAACCTCGATAATCGTCGCATCTTGATTTACAGGTTTTTCGGCAATAATTGCCAGGGCTCCTCGGGCCACCGCTTCGTCAACAAAATCATGCCCGTCGGCTGCCAGGCCCTCTATCGCCACAAAAAGGCCGCCGGGCCGAACGTCTTGTGCCCGGTAATGAATCGAGCCTATCTCGGGCCGGAGACCACCTGATTCCGTAATCCTCAGCGGTGTAACAGCTTCGAGTAAACTTGAAAGATTCATCTTCAGGCCTCGTTATCCAGAGCAGCGGTTAGCTTATCGGTTTTATTTTCGGGCTGTATATTCAGATAATCGAGCGTCTTATTTGCAATTTTACTAAAGGCCGGTGCCGCAACAACGCCGCCGTAATGCTCCTTTGAAGGCTCGTCGATGACAACCAGAATTGCCACTTTGGGTTTTTCGGCAGGCGCGAATCCGACAAACGATGCCGTGTATTTTCCCTTGGTATATTCACCCTGCTCGTCAATTTTCTGGGCTGTGCCGGTTTTGCCGCCGGCCGAATAGCCCTCCAGGGCGGCATTGACACCGGTGCCGCCTTCGGCAATAACGGTCTGCATGATTCGATTGATGGTTTTAGCTGTTGTGTACGAAACGGCTCTTCTAATCGTTTGGGGGCCAAAGGTTTCTACCAGTTTTCCGTTTTTGTCCGTTATGGCCTTGATGATGTACGGTTTCATGAGCATCCCGCCGTTGGCTATGGCGGACGCGGCCGTAATGAGCTGCAGGGCGGATACTGAAACTCCCTGGCCAAAGGCTATGGTTCCGGTGTCAATCTTGGACCAGCGGTTATAATGTGCCAGGCTGCCGACGGTTTCGCCCGGGCAGTCTATGCCGGTCTTTGTTCCGAAACCAAAATCTTTCAGTATGTTGTAAAGGGCTTCAGATCCTGTAATTTCAATCAATTTGACGGCACCAATATTGCTTGAAAGCTTGATGATCTGCGGCAGGGTCAACCATCCGTAAGGGTGAGTGTCGTGGACGACTTCTTTTCCGATTTTGTAAGCGCCGTTTTCACAGAAATAAGAGCTGTTAGGGGTGCTGCTTCCGGATTCCAGGGCTGCCGCCGCACTGAAGACCTTCATGGTGGAACCCGGCTCAAACGGATCGGTGATTGACCGGTTTCTCCAATCTTCTTGGCTGAAACCGCTAAACGCATTAGGGTTGAAAAAAGGATAATGCGCAACAGCCAGCAGCGCACCTGTTTCGGGAGCCATTACGATTACAATTCCGGACTTGGCTGCAAATTTATTGACTGTTTCCTCAAGGGTTTTTTCGGCAATGTATTGGATGGTGCGGTCAAGAGTGAGGATGAGATTATTTCCGCTATAATTCGGCAGTTGGTTGTCTTGGGCTTCAAAACCCCGGCCGAGGGCATCCTTGATAATCGTGAAACTGCCGGATGCGCCTTGCAGATAATTGTCGTAGTAGAATTCGATGCCTTCCAGGCCGACGTCATCGATATTTGTAAAGCCAAGCACTTGGGCCGCAAGCGTTTTGTTGGGATAAAAGCGTTTGTGCTCCGGGATGAAATCTATTCCGGCAATATTAAGATTGCGGACGGACAGGGCCTCTTTGGGTGCAGCATGACGTTTAACCCAAACAAATTTCTTTTTAGAAGTGAGTTTGCGCTGAAGTGCTTTCAGATCAATTTTCAGTGTCTTAGCCAGAGATTTAGCAGCCGCGCTTACATCATCAATGCGCGGAGGATACGCGGCGATAGATATTACATCGATACTGACGGCCATTTCGGCAAGGCGAGTATCATAGATAGTTCCGCGTTTTCCGGTTGATTTGAATGAACTTTCATATTGGTCTGCAGCTTTTCGAGAGAGCTGCGGGCCATGTAAAATTTGAAGATAAACGGCTTTGGCGCCAATTGCCGTAAAAAAAAGGCTAAAGAATATACCTATGACGATTGTACGTGATTTTATATGTTTGGTTTCAGTCGATTTCATGGAATAATTACCATCTGCTCCGATGTAGGCATTTTCAAGCCAAACCGGGTTTTTGCAATTTCAGCAATCCTGGCAGGAGATTTCAGGCTGACCAGTTCGAGGTTCAAGTTATTTTGCATAGCAACAAACTCTTTTTGGTGGTTGGAAGCCTTTGAAATTGCATATCCGATTTCCACACATTGGACCCGGCTCCAAGTGTAAAGAAAAAGCTCCGAAATAAAAAAAAACATGAGAATTATCCAGATTCCGGTTTCCTTAAATTTACGCGTATTTTTTCTGATTTTACGGCTCATCACGCTATATCTTCTCAGCGGCTCTTAATTTTGTGCTCCTTGCCATGGGATTTTTGGCAATTTCATTTTCTGTGGGACGCACAACTTTTTTTGTTAAAGAGCGTAAGACTCTTTTTTGATTACAAATACATTTAGGAAAATCCGGCGGACACACGCAGACCTTTTCCAGGGCTTTTATACGATGTTTGACAATGCGATCTTCAAGTGAGTGAAAAGATAGAACACAGAGACGGCCTTTGGGGTTTAAAATGGCTGCAACATTTTCCATGAACAAATCGAGCATTTCAAGCTCCCTGTTAACAGCGATTCTAAGCGCCATGAACACTCTGGTGGCGGGATGTATTTTTTGACTCAGCGCCGGCTTGGGAATCGCTTCACATACTATTTGGGCCAGATGCGCACTCGATCTTATGGCACTGCGCGCTCTTTGTCTGACAATTTTTTTGGCGATCTGTGCTGCCCAGCGTTCCTCTCCGTATTTGTAAAAAATTTTTTTAAGTTCTTTTTCTTCCAGCCGGTTTATTAAATCTTCAGCGGTTGTTTTTGATGCCGGGCCAGGAGAAGATGGATTCGATGCCGGACAATTTGGGTGCCCAGGAATCGGCAGGAGGTTATCGACAAACATATTTAAAGTTGTTGT
>JAQBHK010000145.1:0-3716 GCA_032127815.1 Desulfobacterales bacterium | reverse complement strand
GTACTTAAACGGGGCAACACTTACGCTGATGGCTGGATATTGGACTCTGGATATGTCACTGTACGGATTGCTAAACTATCTCAGGAAGCGGCAATTTAGAGGCAGAAACGAAAGAGTCCGGTATTATAGATTAGAACGTGCAGAAATCTGGAAAGCGAAAAAGCGATAGTTTAGACCTCCGGGGTTTCTTTGATAGTTTCTTCTCCGGGCCGGAAAGATTTTTAGCATAACTTTTCGTGTGAGATTTTAAGGGCGGTACTCTTGAATATAGGGATTATCGTACTAAAGGCTTCCTACGTCATTCCCCCCTATCAGAGCATACCGGACAATGCTCATTGCGCTGTAAATCCCCGCCTAAACCACGCCCCTACTCTATACCGCAGCGTCTTTTTCATTGCCCTCTCACGCTCTAATTGCTCGCGGGCGGTCAGGTACTGGTTCAGGCAGAATACAATGTGTGCTATTTTGCGTTCGTCCCTGGGCTTATTGATTTCGTTGGTCAGGGTTACAAGCTATGTTAATTCATGATCGTCTGCTGGTCGGTTAGTTTAATCATCCGGCAAACCTAATCGCAGCACCAAAGTCACACAAAACAAGATATTCTTTGCCTGACTTTACATATCGTTTTTCAAGCAACCAAGGGACCAACTCTTTATAAAACCATTCAAGCGAAACTTCTTTTATTTCAATTTCACCTACTTCTTTGCGCCATACTTCTTTCGACACCGCAGGTTGTCCGATGTCAGGCACGGGATTGAACCAATCAACCATTTGGAAATTAACAGGGTGTCCACCTCCAAAACAATAATCGTTTGGGTATGATTCCGGTAGCTCGAAAACTCGACAAAAATTGTTCCATCCATCCACTTTGTAATTCATCGTTAATCTCCTTATTAACTCAAAAACCTCGTTACGCAGTCCGCAATCATATCTTCATCGTCAGCAAACCGCGCCAGCGTGACGAAGCCGTTGTGTTCGGTTAGCGTTCTCCGGTATCATTGTTTTCATTTCTCAATCCACTCCATCAAAAGTTTGATTATTTCGCGCATTAATATGCCGTCTGCTGCATGTCGCGGGTGGAATGTAGTTGATACGATGCCACCATAGTTTAGCCAAAACGTGATATATCCTTCGTGATCTCTGCGGTCATGGCACTCATGGCAAAGCGGAACTCCCGCCAAGGATGAGCATTTCTTTCCCATGCCGCCACCAACAAGCCCGATTCCCATGCCGCTTTCGTGGTGCATTACAGCTTCCTTGCCGCAACATAAACACGGCTTAGAGCGCACAAATGCCTCGTATTTGGGATTTATATAGGTCGTTGCCTTTTGAAACATTTTGTTCTCCTTTATGCGAACTGCAAAATTTTATCTACGAGTGCGTTAATTTCCTATTATCCTTCCTCTACCTTCTTGGGAGGGGGAATATAAATTTCATACTCCATTGCCGCCCATCGACAAATGCGCTCAACATAGCTATCCTCTGCGCTAAAAAAATCAACCGTTGATAGCTTAGTAGTGGTTCCACCAATGATTTTGTTAGGATCAATCTTGCTCTGGACGGGGTTAAACTTCTGTTTCAAATCTTCGTGCATATCGTCAGGATTATCATGCCCAAAGAAGTTTGATAGTATGGGAATAACCACGCCCCAATAATAAGCGTTCTGGTCGTTGGTTCTTTTCGACTTGTGCTTTCGTGCGATAATGTCAAGCTTTGTGCCGTTTGGGAATGTGGCGCACCATCGGGCAAAAGCCTTTTTCTCACGGTCAAGCATCTTCAGCTTTTTGTCAACGATATTGCCCTCGAAGATTGGTATTGGTTGCTTCACCTACGCCCCCTTTAGTGGCACTCGCACAATCCACCGTTATAGACATATGGCCCATAGTGTCCTGGTGGATCTTCGTTATTATAATGTTCTCCAGGAACTCCGTACCAGCCACAACCATCGCCACAACAACCACATATCTGGACATCGTTCTCTTCGTTTTGCGCCATCCAGGAATCTATTACGGCTGTATCTCCCGTGTTGTCAAACATTCGCAATGTTTCATCGTCAACTTGGGAGATATTTAAAAACCCAGTACCATCACAAACAGTACAAACTTGGCTCATCACGCCCCCTTTAGCTCGGCATATACACGGTTTAATTCCTTGATAAATTTGACCATTTCAACCTCAAGCTTCTCGATAAATTCTTTGTCTCTTTTGACGGTGATGATAAGCGGTTCGATACCCGGATAATAAGACATGAAAATCCAAGTATCAAAACCGCACACCCACATTGAAAATTGAACCTGCTGGAAATATGCAGTCGGTAATTTACCATCAAGCAAATACTTAACGTGAGTTTTTAGCATAGGACACTTGATCTCGATCCCGCTTAACTCTAAAATGCCGTCAGGAGAGCATGAAACGCTCTTGCTTGCGTCTTTATAGACCAAAGCAACCTGTCGCACTCTTTGGCCTGAAACAAGCTCGTATAGGCCCCTTGCTTCCCCCTCCCGGTCAATCCCTTGTTGCATGGCAAAACTTGTGTAAGATTCGTCAATCCTGCCAATGATTTTCTCACCGGCAAGTTGGTAAATATAGTCCTGAGCCTGTTTTGATGGAGATCCGGTTGATGTTACAATCTTATCGGCACTCCCGGCACTCGGCAACCCTGCCTTGGCTTGATACCAAGCATCCGACCTTTGCTCAAAAGAATCTTCGATTATCATTTCTTGCCCTTCTTGATCGCCTTCAAACCCTCAACTGTTTTTTTGTACTGAGCGCCAGCGTAAATGGTGTCAACGGTTTCGGCCCCGATCCATTTCAGGAACTCAACACCCTTGTCAGGAAACTTCGCAAGTTCTTTTGTGAGTTCTGCAACCTGTTCGGGCGTGATGAACTTTTGCTCCCCGGGGCCGGCTGCGTTTCCGTCGTCGTTAAATGTTCCTTCGGTTCCGGCGACACCTAAAATAGCTTCGCAAGTTGCCGATCTTAAATAGGTGAATGTTGATTTTAAATCCTGCATTGGATTTCGTGATCGTTCACCGCTTTGCTTGCCGATTGCTGCGGTATCAATCGGGCCTGTCATGGAAACAGTTTCAGTATGCCCCATCCGGTGACTTAGCCGACATTCAACCGTCATTGTTTTGTCGGATTGTACCGGAGTGGGGAATTGAAGTGACAAACCGTTTCTGCCCAATACCGGATTGTAGGTGTCAAGAAGATTCCCAAGGCTTGTGTAGTGAGACTTAAAAAAGCTGTTGTATTTGTCTTTTGTAACCGGAGGCATTTCAGACTTGAAGTTGGCAAGTGCTTTAAAAAACGCTTTCCGGGCCTCGTTAGCCTCATGCCTTTCTTGAAGCGCCATCATCTTTTCAACAAACTCAGGACTGTAACCCCGGTTCATTGCCGTAATGACAACGGAGGTTGAGGGTTCGTGTTCGATCAGCGCCGGGGTGAGATCCGGCTTGCCGTTAAACTTTTCCAGGTCTTTATCTTCCGGGATGAACTCGGCTTGTGTTTCAGGCATGGTTATACCTCTCTGTTTCGGACTTCACGCCCCTTAAAATGTTGTCAATATATTCCACGGCAATGCGCCAAACGTCCTTTGCTTTTTCGTCTTTAAGTTCAGGGTCGGGTACTGAAGCAATTTTATCAACCCATGCAAGCAACTTTTCCTTATCCGGCAAAAGGGCGCCTTTTCTTTCCGCTTCGGCCTTTTCAAAAGC
>JAQBHK010000144.1:0-6027 GCA_032127815.1 Desulfobacterales bacterium | reverse complement strand
CACCCGGGATGGTTTGCAGAGATAAAGGAAAAATTAGTTCCGGCCGAAGAGGGACTTTTTAAAGTAAAAGATGAAATTGCTAATAAGTGTGACAAACAGATTCCCCCGGCGTGCCGCGGTAAGGTTCGTTTTGTGCTGGTTTCTGAAATCAGCAGTATTTACAAAAAATATAATAAAACCAGAAAAATTCATAATCTTGTTTTTTTTCCCGCGATAGACCCGGCTGAAAAATTTAATTCAAAATTAGATAAAATCGGAAATATTAAATCAGACGGCAGGCCAATTTTAGGGATAGATGCCAGAAATCTTCTTGAAATTAGTTTAGAAACTTCGGATGGGGCTTTTCTTATACCGGCGCATATATGGACACCATGGTTTTCATTACTGGGTTCAAAGTCAGGCTTTGATTCCATTGAGGAATGTTTTGAAGATCTGAGCACGTATATATTTGCCGCTGAAACAGGCCTTTCATCAGATCCGGCCATGAACAGGCAGGTTTCGGGTTTGGATGATATTACCTTAGTATCAAATTCAGATGCACATTCTCCCTTAAAATTGGGAAGGGAAGCAAATATTTTTAATACCAAACTTTCTTATAAATCGATAAAGTCAGCGTTAGAGACTGGTGATCCAAGGCGTTTTTTGGGAACCATTGAGTTATATCCCGAAGAAGGTAAATATTATCTCGACGGGCACCGCAAGTGCGACATCAGATTGTGGCCGGAAAAAACACGCAAATTAAATGGTATTTGCCCGGTTTGCCACAAACCTCTTACGCTGGGGGTTTTGTATCGGGTCGAGGAATTGGCGGACCGCCCGGAGGGCATTAAATCTGCAAGGAACCACCCTTTTTATAGTATAATTCCCCTTGTAGAAATTTTGTCGGAAATTTTAAAGGTCGGTCCGGGAAGCAAAAAGGTTATGGGTAATTATCAGGCACTGCTGGAGAAGCTTGGTCCTGAAATTAGTATTTTAAACACACTTAAAATTAAAACCATTGAAACGGCCGGCATACCTTTACTGGGAGAGGCTATCGCGCGGATGCGTCGCAACGAGGTGGCGATATTGCCCGGGTACGACGGAAAATTTGGAATTGTAAAAGTTTTTACTCCACACGAACGGGAAAAATTGCTTGGCCCAAAAACATTTTTTACTGTTATGGCCCTAGGTTCGGCAACTAAAAAAAACAACCGCACCAAAAAAAAGGGTCTGCGCAACTAAAATTCTTTTAATTATTTCAAACCTCAAATAATATTCCGGGTCGAGATTTATGGTTTGAACTGTTCGTCCACCCACTTCAGGTTTTCCTTGATCAGGTCCGGGATGGGTAGTTGGTAAGGGCAGCGCTCCAGACAATCTCCACACCCGGAGCAGTTTGCGGCTTTGTCAATGGCTTCCCGGGGCCAGCCTTCCTTTAAAAAGCTTTTCCCAAACCGTTTGAGCGCGGAGCGCACCCCCAGAATTAATTGAATGGGGATCTCCTCGCTGCAGGGTTGGCAGTAATCGCAGCGCCGGCAGAAGCTTTTGTCGTATTGTTTGCGGATGGCTTCGATTTTTAGTTTTTCATCATCACTTAGCGAGTGGCTGCCCTGAAAAACGCTCCAGTTTTGATCGAAGAGTTCTTTGGTCTCCACGCCGGGTATAATCATAACGCCCTGTTGCGACAGTGCATATTTGAGTGCCAGTTGGGGGTCGTCGATTGCGCCGCCGGAAAAGGATTTCATGGCGATAACGCCGATATTTTTGGCAAGCGCTTTAGGAATGACTGATTCTTTTGCTTTAGGCTCTAAGAAGCTGTAGCAGACCATAATGGTTTCAAACAAGCCTTCATCTACAACCCGTTCCAGCAGGTCCAGGCTGTGGCTGGTGAGGCCGATATGGCCGATCAGGCCCTCTTTTTTGGCCTGTATCAGCCCTTCGAGGGCGCCGCCGGGCGCAATGATCTCTTGGTAAACCTGCTCGTCGCGGACAAAATGGCACTGGTAAAGGTCCAGATAGTCCTTTTGCAATTCGTTCAAGCTGGTTTCAAGGTCGGCGCGAACATCATCGGCTGTGCGGCCCTGGGACTTTGATGCCAGCACAACGCGCTTGTCGGTTTGTTGCAGCGCCATGCCGATACGGCGCTCGCTGGTTTTGTAGCTTCGGGCGGTATCGATGAAATCCACACCACTTTCCACGGCATGCAAAACCGTTGCAACAGCCCGGCTTTCATCCACCCGCGCAATGGGAATGCCTCCGAAGCCGAGACGGTTAACAGAGAGCCCGGTTTTTCCTATGGTAATGCGATTCATATTTTTTTCCCGGTAATTGTCGATGGTTTTAGAAAAAGTATGGTGTGTTCGCCCATGATTGTCAACCCTGTTTCGGCACAGTGTCCCAAGAATAGGCGCCAAGCTATTATCCTTTACTTGACAGACGCCCCCAAAGAGACACATTATAGTTTATTGGCGGCCAAAACCGGGAGTTCTGCGCCCGGTTTTAAAAGCAGCGCTTAAGCCGCACAAAAATTCTTGGAGAGGTATTGCTTAAAGAGGGTTTTCGGTAATTGTCATGGGCAACATGGCGCTGTTTACCACAGGGATATAGATGAAAGTTGTAAAAGGCGACCTGATAAAGTTGGCCTTGCAAAAGGAGTTTGACGTAATCATCCATGGTTGCAACTGCCAATGTGCCATGGGCGCCGGAATTGCCAAGGCGATCAAAGAGACGTTTCCCGAAGCATATGCAGCGGATTTAAAGACGGAAAAAGGCTCAAAAGATAAACTAGGGATGATTTCCTGTGCTGTTGTGAATCGCAGCGAGCATGAAACGGTTATTGTAAACGGATATACTCAATATCATTGGACAGGCTCCGGAGTGTTGGCAGATTATGATGCAATCCGGTCGGTTATGCGTCATGTAAAAGACAAGTTTTCCGGAAAGAAAATCGGGTATCCAAAAATCGGTGCCGGGTTGGCCGGAGGAGATTGGGATGTCATTTCAAAAATAATCGACCAAGAGCTGGACGGCGAAGACCACACCTTGGTGGAGTTTGCGCGTTAAATGTGTGATTTTTTACGAGATCATCAATTCTTGCTTAAGAAAACCGTACAATTAAGCACAAGAACGAACAGACAAGGCAAGCGCAGATGGCTAAGCGAGATTTTCAAGTCTATGGGCTGGGACAGGGATGCATGGACTATATCGGGAAAGTGGAGGCCTATCCGGCGCCGGACACAAAATGTGAAATTAGCGACATGGTCATACAGGGCGGAGGGCCTGTTGCTACAGCTCTGGTTGCTCTTGCAAGGTGGGGGGTTGGCTGCGCCTTTGCCGGCGTGCTGGGTGATGATCTGTTTGGGCCCATGATTAAGGCCTCACTGGAAAGCGAAGGGGTAGATACCGGAGGGGTCCTTGTAAGAAGAGGGTCTGATTCCCAGTTTGCTTTTATTGTAGCCGAACCCGGGGTTGGCCGGCGGACGATCTGTTGGCGCAGGCCCACAGGCCCCCCTCCTGGCCCTGAAGAGTTAGATTATCGCCTTATTCGCAATGCCGGGGTGTTGCACACCGATGGACTATTTGTTGAGGCATCTATGGCGGCATGCAATGCGGCCCAAAAGGCCGGTGTTAAGATAGTTGTGGATGCGGGTTCCCTTAGAGCAGGTATGCTTGACATTGCGCGGATGAGCAACTTTTTTCTGGCCTCTGAAACCTTTGCAAAAGCCTTTATTGGGGAGGACAAACCGCTGGAGGCCTGTTTCAGGTTGGCGGAACTCGGCCCACAGCTTGTTGTAGTAACCTTGGGGGCGCGGGGTTATATTGCTCTGGACAGGGGCAGGGTCATTGAGCGGCCGGTCTATCCGGTAGAGGCGGTGGATACCACCGGTTGTGGCGATGTTTTTCATGCGGGATTTATTTACGGTTTGTTAAAAGGGTGGGGGGTTGAAAAATGCCTTGATTTTGCGGCCTGGGCCGGTGCCATGGTCAGCCTTGAGCTGGGAGGTCGAGCCGGAATCCCGCTTGCCGAGGATTATGGTTTATGACACAAAAATTAGCCATAAGAAATTTTAATACGATTCTTTATTGTAAAAAGTGGCTCCAGACGGTATCTTTCTATAAAGACGATTTAAAATTACCAATAAGCCTTGAAACCAAATGGTTTGTGGAATTCAAGGTAACGGACGGGGCTTATTTGAGTGTTGCCGACGAAAGCAAAGCAACCATTAACAGCAGCAAAGGTGCAGGCATTACCCTAGCCTTTCAAACAGACGACATCCATAAAACATGGAAATTATTATATAATAATGGTTTGGCGCCGGGCTCGATCAAAGAACATGCTTGGGGAGCGCAGGTGTTTTATTTGTTTGATCCCGAGGGACACCGCATAGAAATTTGGTCGTCAATGTGAAACCTTTTAAAATTTGTTCAAAATGTGACTACATATGGCAGACAAGAGATGGCTTTCTACAAGATGCCTCTTTGTCGTTAATAGGCTTTCAGGCCGGGCACAGAGAATCTGACAGAGGCGTTTATCTGTTCAACCACAGGCTTTTAATCTTAAAACATGAAAGGAGGAAGTTATGCTGCGCAAAGCCAGTTACAAGCTTCGTATCACCCGCCGAGAGGCACTTTATGTCCATGATGAACCTGACCATGCATTGATGCTGGTCGAATTGGAGGGAGAGCCGATAGAATATACACCCGGGGTGGCCGGCGAGTTTGTCTCACGGCGCAGTGTCAATTTTCATGACCGCACCAAGGGTACCGGGTCTATGCAGGGTTATGCCATCACCAACTTCCAATACGGTTCCGTATACAGCCGTTTTGAAGGTGATCGTGATGGAAAAACCAAGCTTACAAACGGCACATGGGAAACATACAAAGGCACCGGCAAGCTGTCCGGCATTAAAGGTAAGGGCGAATTCAAGGTCACCACAGGCAAAGCGCCAAACGAATTCGTTCTCAAAATGGAAGGCAAATACGAGCTTTAATCAAAAGAATTCCTCGATGCTCTGCATCGGGGTTAATAAGATAAAAATTCATTTTGATACCTCGCAGTCCTGCTGCGGGGTAGTTCATTCCACAGATTTCGCAGATTACACAGACTATAACGAAGAAGCGATTGTGGTTGCGGGATTTGCCGGGCTAAAGCCCTTGCTGCCTGCTATGTTAAGATAGAAAATATAATTTATTGATACCCCGCGGCTTGCCGCGGGGTCATTAATAACGATATGACAAGTTCGGGTTGGTCAGACAGAATCGACCAGCTTTGAACATGCCGGACAAAGCCCCACAAACTCAAGCGTGTGTCCGATGATTGTGTAAACAGTGGCACCGTAAAGATCGTTTTCAAGTTGCTTTAACGGTGCTATCGGCGCATCGTCCACACGCCCACAACGCGTGCAGCGAATATGGTAATGCTTTTTCGGGTTCCAGTCATAACGCTTTATGGTGCCGCCAATCTCCAGCTTTTGAATTTCACCCGACCCAGAAAGGAGCTCCAGGTTTCTATAGATTGTACCAAGGCTTACGTTAGGAAGACGCTTGCGCACTAAATCATAGATTTCATCAGCACTGGGATGGGCGTTGCCCTCTTGCAAAACCTCTAAAATTGTTTTCCGCTGGGGCGTCATCCGGCGGACCTGCTTTTTATCCAAAGCCCGACCATCCTTTCCTGTTTTTCATAAAAACTTACGAGTTAAAAAAATTAGTGTTTTTATTAAATGGCTTGACAACAATATGTCAAGCAGTTAATATAATCAGTAATGGTTATTGATAGCATGTAGATACCTAGGTGTCAATTTGTAAACGTGAAACAACATTAAATAGCCCTAACAAGGAGGATTTTTTATGTCTGAGATAAAAATAACCAAAACCGGCCAACCCAAGAAGGTAGCGGACGCAATGGAAGCTTCCATCTGTCCTGCAACGCAGGAGATGATCAAGCGCGCCCAGGAACTGGGTATTGAAACGGTCTTTGACCGGGCCGTTACCATGAAGCCATGTAATATCGGCATACAAGGCACCTGCTGTAAAGTGTGTGCCATG
>JAQBHK010000143.1:0-14289 GCA_032127815.1 Desulfobacterales bacterium | reverse complement strand
GTAAAAAGTAAAAGCATCCTTTTTACGAACGGTTTAAGTTTTAGGTTTTGAGCTTTAAGTATTTGCAAGTAATCGTAAAACAATAACCTAAAACCTAACACTTAAAACCTAAAACATGATGAATTCGACTTTTTACAAATTCATCAAATCGGCAGATAGACAAACAGTGAAACTTGCAATCCTTACAGCACCCGGCTTATTCCTCATTGACATTTATTTGAACGATTTATAAGGAGATGTATTCTGATGAATTTTTTTAAAATTAACCATCCCTTAACAAACGAATCGGGGATACGGCAGACTAACATGTGCCCATCCATAAATAAGTTTGAGCACTAATAAGGAAATACGCATGACAACAACAGGGCTCGTATACGGTGAAATATATCTGCAGCATGACACCGGACCACACCACCCGGAAGGGCCTCAACGGCTTACCGCCATCTATGAGACCTTAGAAAATGCAGGACTGCTCGATAAACTTCTGCTTATAAAGCCTGAGCCTGCGGCAAGAAGTTTTATAGAACTTTGCCACGAACCCACTTACATCGATATTTTTAAAAATTCGGTAAATAGTTCTCTTGATTATTTGCATACGCGGGAGTGCCCTTTATGTCCCGCCACGTTCAATGTAGCCCTGAATGCTGCCGGCGGGGTGCTTAAAGGGGTAGATAAGGTAATCCAAGGCCAAGTTAAAAACTGTTTTTGCGCGGTAAGGCCTCCCGGCCATCACGCCGAACGGTCCAGAGCCATGGGGTTTTGTTACATCAATAATGTTGCCGTTGCTGCAAGATATATTCAAAAGCAACACGACCTGGAACGTATTTTGATACTGGACTGGGACGTGCACCACGGCAACGGTACCCAGCATATCTTCGAGGAAGACCCCACTGTATTTTACATAAGCCTTCATCAAGATCCTTCCTCCTGCTACCCCGGCACCGGCTGGGCGCAAGAAACAGGCAACGGTAAAGGCCAAGGATACACCCTTAATTTTCCCATGGCTCCCGGCGCAGGAAATGAAGATTATATCGAGGCCATGGAAAAAGCAGAACAGGCCATGGAAAAATTCAGGCCGCAGTTTGTACTTGTCTCTGCAGGCTTTGATGCCCACTTGGCCGATCCCTTAGCGCATATAAAGCTTACTCGCAAAGGCTATCAAGAACTGACTCGCAGCGTTAAGAACATCGCCGAGATTCACGCCCAGGGCCGGCTTGTTTCCGTGCTTGAGGGCGGGTACAACCTCAAAGCGCTGGGAGAGTCGGTGCAAACCCATATTCAGGTTCTTATGGAAACGGAGGTGTTATAATGAAAAAAGTGTTGGTTATCTTCAGCGTTGTTTTTGCGGCATCCGTTGCCTTTGCTTCGGTCCAGGAAGGCAAAAAGCTCTTTGAGGCCAAGTGCGACAAATGCCACTCTCTGGAACGTTCATTAAAAAAGACTAAAAATTTAAAGGCATGGAAGCGAACAGGCGAGAGAATGGCAAGATACTCCGAAGGAAGCATTACAGCACAGGATGTAGATAAAATTGCAGAATATCTGGCCTCCGGAGGCAAACCAGACAAACCAGACAAACCTGCTGTTCCCATTGAACCTGAAACAGAAGCTAAAGTACTTGAAGAGCACCACATGTTCGATTTTAAAAAAGTCAAGGTTAACCAGTTCATAAAACCTGAAGTATGCGCACTATGTCATTCTGAAAAATTTAAGCAATGGAACGGTTCCATGCACAGCAAGGCTTTTGCCGACCCGTTGTGGCGGGCAGCGACAAAGTTTTTTTTCAAAGAAGCTGTTAATAAAGAAGAAGTCCTCGAGATGAAAGCATGTATTAAATGCCATACCCCCCTTGGCTTCCGTTCCTACAGCATTTCGTCTCCAGGTGACGATTATGACAAGCTCGCGGCCTTGCCGGCGCAAGGAATTTTCTGCAACTGGTGTCATAACATCAACGAAATAAAACATCTTGGCGATGCCGGTTATGAGGTGGCTCCGGGGAGCGGAGAGGATGACCCTTCAACCATGCTGGGCCCCCTCAAAGATGCGAGCTCGGATTTCCATCCTACAAAATATTCTGAGCTGCACACAAAATCAGAATTCTGCGGTCTCTGCCATAATGTTACCCACACAGCCAACAAGCTGCCCCTTGAGCATACCTATGACGAATGGAAAAACAGCCCGTACAACACCGGTGACCCGACGACCACGGTCAACTGCCAGGACTGTCACATGCGGCAAAGACCCGGGATCCCTGCAACCGGGAAAACCATACGTCCCGACAACCCGGGAAAAGCTGCTGATAAAGGACCTGACCGCGAACATATCTGGACCCACTATTTTGTCGGTGCCAATACCTTGGTCACAAAGCTGTTAAACAGCGATCTACATGCCCAAATGGCCATAGAGCGACTCAAAAATGCGGCGGATTTAGAGCTTATCAAAAGTGACTCATACAAAAAAAACAGACTTTCGCAGATCTCTGTAAAGGTTATTAATTCAGGCGCCGGGCATTATCTTCCCACCGGGCTTACTGAAGTAAGACAGATGTGGCTTGATGTAAAAATTTCCGATCACAAGGAAAAAACGATTTTAAGATCCGGCAGCCTCGATAAAAACGGCAATATAGATAAAAATGCGGTGGTGTATTACACGCAATTAGGTAATGCTAAAGGAGAACCGGTTGTTAATGTTGCCCTGGCCGACAGGATACTTTATGACCGCAGGGTACCGCCAAAAGGCTATCTGATTGAAAAATATGCTTTTCAAATACCGGCAGACGCAGTTTTTCCGTTAACGGTTAAAGCAACCCTTAAATACCGCAGCGCTTCCCAGTCGCTTGCCAAAGAAATATTAGGGGCTGATGCGCCTAATATTCCTGTTGTGGACATGGTCAGCATCGTTGATAAAATAGAACCCTAATTGATTTATAAGTCTAACTCGATTTATCCGGCGTTGTCTCTACCAGAAAAGAGATATGAATTCTGCTATTTTATCTCGATTTTGTTTACGCTCATTTCGGGTTTAACCTTGATCGAAACGCTCAATTGACTGTTATGTGCGGATCTGCAAACGCAAAAAAGGTTGCATGGGTCCTATGACCCATACAACCTTTTCCAGGCAAATGGTTTGGTAAATTTATATTTTCTATAATTTCCTATGTTGATATTTTTGAAAAATCAGCAAACAATTCAAACAAGTCCGATATTTGCTTCAATAAAGCCAGACGATTGTTGCGTATTTTCTTCTGTTTGGCCATTACCATGACCCCGTCAAAAAAAGCGTCTACCGGGTCACGCAGGGATGCGATTTCATGCAGTGCCTTATCCAAACTCCCCTTATCCAGATGTTGCGCTGCATTTTGATTGACCTTCTTATAGGCCGCATACAGCGCCGCTTCGGATTTTTCTTCAAACAGGCTTTCGTCTACGGTCTTTTTAATACGAACATCAGCCTTTTTGATGATATTGACAACGCGCTTGAAGGCCACGGCCAGCGGTTCAAAATCCGGCGCGGTTTTTAGATCCTGAAGCGCCCGCACCCGATTCCATACGGCCGGTACATTATCCCCGGAAACATCGGCAACCGCAGCAATGACATCCTTGGAAAAGCCTTCCTCAGACAACTGATAGGTCATGCGGTTTTGCAGGAATGTGAGAATCTGGTCGGCGACCTCTTGAATTTGCTTGGCCTTCTTTATACCAAAAAGTCCCAAGCTCTTTTCAATTAATTTCCTTAGGGAAAATGCAAAGCCCTGATCAAGCATGATCTGAATAATACCGATGCCCTGCCGCCGCAACGCGTATGGATCCGCAGCCCCTGTGGGCGTGAGTCCTACGGAAAAAAGGCCACAGATGGAATCGATCTTGTCGGCGATACTGAGCAACCCGCCGGTGACCGTTGCCGGCAGGGGTCCGCCTGAATAGGTCGGCCGGTAATGTTCTTCAATGGCTGTGGCTACATTTTGGGGCTCTTTATCGATCAATGCGTATACTCTTCCCATAACCCCTTGCAGCTTTGGAAATTCGTTCACAACATTGCTGACAAGGTCCGCCTTGCAAAGCCAGGCCGCTCGGGAAAGCTGTTTTTTCTCTGCCGAATCTTTGCCGGCTGCATTGGCCAAATATTCCGCTATCTTTTGAACCCGCTGCACCTTTTGATGAACGGTTCCAAGCTTGGCCTGAAAAAGAACACCTTTAAGCTTTTCAACCCGCTGTTCAAAGGTCTCTTCCAAATCGCTTTTGAAAAAGAACTGCCCGTCGGCAAGACGTGCTCTTAAAACCCGTTCATGACCAGTAGCCACAAGATTCAGGTCTTTGGTACGGGTATTATTCACAGCGATAAAATTGGGCATGAGGTTCCCTTTATTGTCAATTACGGCAAAATATTTCTGATGTTCCCGCATGACGTTTATCGATATCTCGCAGGGTATTTCAAGGAATCCTTCATCAAACTTGCCTACGGTGGCAACGGGGTATTCAACCAGGTTTTTTACAATATCAACAAGCTCTTCGTCAGGTAAAACCCGGCCCCCGGCCTTTTGGGCGGCTTGGTTGATTTCGCGCTCAACAATTTTCCTGCGTGCATCCAAATCAACATAAACGTTTACGTCGCGCAGGGTTTTAACATAATCTGCCGGTGTAGAAATTTTCACGTTTTTAGGATGCATAAAAAAGTGTCCGAAGGTATGCCGGCCGCTTTTGGTAGCCCCCACCTCAAAGGGAATAACCTGGTTTCCCAAAAGGGCCACGATCGAATGGATGGGCCGTGCAAACATAATATCAAGCTCGGCCCATTTCATGGTTTTAGGAAAGGGCGTCGCCAGAATCACTTCCGGCAGAATAGTTTTCAGAAGCGTTAGGGTAGCGAGACCTTTTTCGGTAATCTTGGCCGATAAATAACGACCTTTTATCGTTTCCTTAACGGTCAACACGTTTACGGAGACGCCTACTTTTTCGGCAAATTTTTTGGCGGCCATCGTCGGCCGGCCATTTTCATCCAACCCCACCTTTTCAGGAGGTCCTAAAACTTCCGAAGTCAAAGGCTTCTGCTTGTCAGCAACCTTTTTGATCTCTAACGCCAGTCGCCGGGGAGTCGCAAAAACTTTAGCACTGCCGTGCGTAATACGGGCATCGGTCAATTTTTGCATTAACGTCGATGACAACGACTGAAGTGCAGGCTCGATGTAGCCCGCTGGAATCTCTTCTGCCCCTATCTCAAGCAATAAACTTTTCATATTCACCTCTGTCTTTTCAATGAGTCAAAATACCAGAAAAACACAAAACCCGATAATCCTTTAACCGTTAAACTCACCTGTTCATCAACGGGTAGCCCATGGTTTCTCTTTGCTTTATGTATCCTTCAGCACAGGCTCTGGCAAGGTTTCTTATACGCCCTATGTAGCTGGTTCTCTCGACAACGCTGATGGCACCGCGCGCATCAAGAAGGTTAAAGGTATGCGAACATTTCAGGCAGTACTCATAGGCCGGAAGAACCAGCGCTTTCTTTATCATCCGGCTCGACTCAGCCTCGTATTTATCAAAAAGATCGAGCAGCATTGTCACATCGGCCTCTTCAAAATTATAGGTCGACTGTTCTACTTCCTGCTGATGGTGCACGTCTCCGTATGTGATCGTATCGTTCCATTTTAAATCGAATACGCTGTCCACGCCTTGGAGATACATGGCAATCCGTTCCAATCCGTAGGTCAGTTCCACGGATATGGGGAATAATTCCACACTGCCGCACATTTGAAAATAAGTAAACTGGGTAATCTCCATCCCGTCCAGCCAGACTTCCCACCCCAGGCCGGCGGCACCCAGAGTGGGGGATTCCCAATCGTCTTCGACAAACCTGATATCGTGCTCCAGAGGATCGACCCCCAGAACCTTCAGGCTCTGCAGATACTGTTGCTGCACATCGTAAGGAGAAGGTTTCAATATTACCTGATATTGATAATAATGCTGCAACCGGTTCGGGTTTTCCCCATAACGGCCGTCTTTCGGCCGTCTGGAAGGCTGGACATAAGCTACATTCCAGGGTTCCGGGCCAAGCGCTCTTAAAAGCGTAGCCGGATGAAATGTTCCGGCACCGACCTCGATATCATAGGGTTGAGCCACTACGCATCCTTTTTGCGCCCAGAATTTCTCTAACCTCATAATTACGTCCTGAAAATTCATTTTTCCTTCCTCACAAACTAGTTGATGGTTATATACTATACACGGCAATAAACTGCGTCTTTTTGTTTCAACTTTTCACCAACCCAGATTTCAGGAAAGTGATAGATTTATGACTGATGATTGTTGATTGATGATTGATGGAAGTCGCTTCGCTCCATCAATTTATATAAAAATGACTGCCATCCTTAAATCATCAATCGAAAATAATCAATGAGGCAACTTGATTATTCCGTCTAAATTTAAGAATCTAAAAGGGCAAATTTTAACCGTTCAAGGTATAAATAAATCAAACCCTTCACAAAACCCCTTCAGAATCCAACTTGGTATCAAGCAGGCAAGCTTCCGGTCTTTGAGAAAGAATAACTTCCCATGTATGTTTTAATTTGTCAATATCTTCGATTTTGCCCAGTGTCCATAAACAACCGCCGCCCCCGGCTCCTGTAAATCTGGCACCGCAGTTGTTGGCCATGGCGGACTCAACAAGCTCCACCCCCATCTTGTCAAGCACCTCGGGTGTCATCCTTCTCCTGATGGCCGTTTCCCTGTTCATCGCCAAGCAGGCATCTTTTATGTTTTTCTGTGCCAGCGCCTCTGCAAATTTTTGAGTACATACTACGATTTCAGCCCAAAGTCCACGATACTTTCCTGCAAGAAACTGCCGCACCCATTTTCTGTTCACATCACTGGACGCGTGCGGTATGCCGCAGTACGCCAGCAACAGATGCTGCTCAAATTCCTTTAATTTATTTTTTTTGATAAGGGTCTTCTTTCTAAACAAAGGTCCTTGATAGCTTCCCGACCAGTACCATATGTTAGCACCACCATATGCTGCGGCAAGCTGGTCTTGAAATCCGCACGGTACACCGGCCACACTCGCTTCAAGTACTTGGGCAAGTAAAGCTGTCTTTGGCAGGGCAATCGGCTTTTGGCCTGATTTTTGTAAAATCTTTGAAAATGCCGCAACAAGGGCCACAGCCGCCGCGGATGACCCCCCCAATGCGCTGCGTGGAGGCGATGAAGAATCAATATCGACATGAACGCCTCCAGCCCTGAAGTAGGCCGCCACAGCAAACATAAGCCCAAGCGGATGATCAAATGGAGTCTGATCGATCGGATACTCAGCGGTTTCAAACCCCTTGGAGGACACCTTGACAATACCCTGATGATAAGGCAGAAGGCGCACACGCGTCCTCAAGTCGACGGCTATATTGACGGTGCACGGCTTAAGGTGTTTCAGTGGATAATAAAACGTACTTATATCGAGAGTTCCGCCCATATCAATCCTGCACGGGGCCGAGGTTTCAACCGGCGATTCTTTCAATATTTTTCTCATCGATAAAGCCATATTTTATTATGTCCTGAACAACCTGGTCCTCTGGGCCATGTCAGATCTATTTAGCTCTGCCTTGGAGTTTTGTGTCTAAAATCACAAATTCCAAGCACCAAATTCCAAGGAAATTCCAAAGTTTGTTATTTTGAATTTCGGTCATTGTAATTTGATATTTGGAATTTCTCTATTTTGGTCATTGTTATTTTTTTGATATTTGATATTTGTTATTTAATTTGCTCCATTTGAGATAGGTGCGCCCCTATGGGGCATACCAAGGATTGGTCCTCTGGGTCAAAATTCTTTACTTTCTTATCTGCTTTAGAAACGTTGAGCTCCGAAGCTCCTTGCCGATATGGTAAGGCACAAAGGCCTCCACAAAGGCCAGACCTTCTTCTAATGCCTGAGAAGTAAACCTGATTCGCCCCGCCCTGGCTAAATCTTGGTTTTTGATCCAAATGAGCTGTTTAATTGTTCCTTTTGAAAGAGATATTCTCCCTGAAGCAGCGGGCGCGCAGAGACCGCAGACAAGCCCTCCCTTTTGCAGGTCAAAGGTAAAAGTGTTTTTATTGATCCCATCGATTTCATTGCGACAGCTACTGCAATATCTTAAATTCGGCCGCAGGCCGGCTATTGTTAAAAATCTTAGCTGAAAGAGGATTGAAAGCGCAGCCGGGGGCATCCGGTCAAGGTTAAGAGCTCCGAGGATGCACTTAAACAGGCAGTAAAGCTGATCCTGTTTTTGGCCTTCTTCCATCCATTCATTTATCAGTTCGGCCCAGTGGCTGGCATAGGCTGTTTTGATAATATCGGATCGAATACCGGCAAACGGGTGCTTTAACTCCGCCTCCTGTAAAACAGGCAGGCCTTTTCCCCGCCCCTGGCTGAACACTATATCTAAAACAGAAAAGAGTTCAAGGATACCTGCAAAGCGTTTGGTGCTCTTTTTAGCGGATTTCGCAATAACTGATTTTTTACCTTGCTTTAAAGTAAAAAATGTAATGATGAGGTCATAGTCTCCAAAATCGACGCGACGCAGCATGATGGCAGGCGTTGCAAAACTTGACATCTAGTCATATACCCAAGAGAGTTGTAGCGATTTCGAAATAGAAAAACACACTAACGATGTCGATAGACGTTGTTACAAAGGGGCTGGAAGCTACGGCGGGATCGATATTTATCCTGGCAACGGCCATCGGCACCATAGAGCCGACCAGGGCCGCAATCGACATGGAGCTGACCACTGCAAGCCCTACGGAAACTCCCAGCGCCCAAGTGTCATACCGAAACTTGGCAACCAGACCGATGAAAAGTCCATAAATTACGCCCAGGATAAATCCAACGGCAAGCTCCTTGGCAACGACAGACCAGATATCTCTAACACTGAAACGCCCGGTGGCCAGACCACGTACGACGATCGAAGAGGATTGAGTACCGATATTACCGCCCATATTCATGATTATAGGTATAAACGCTGCGAGATAGGCAAGCTTCTTTAAACTCCCTTCATAATGGCCGACAATAAAAAATGCAATCATGCCGCCGATACAGCTTGCAAACAGCCACGGCAAGCGAATCCTCGTACTTCTTAAAACAGACTGTGTTTCAACGAATTCTTCACCGCCGACGCCGGCCATTTTCAAAATATCTTCAGTCGCCTCTTCTCTGAAGATATCAATAACATCGTCCACAGTGACGATACCCACCAGCCGGTTTGTCTCATCCACCACCGGTACTGCCAGAATATTGTAGCGAGCCACTATTTTGGCTACTTCTTCCTGATCCATACTGGTTTCAACGGAAAACACATCGGTTGACATGAAATCTCTAAGACGCTCTTCAGGCGGCACAACCACAAGCTGTCGCAAGGAACTGACGCCTACCAGTTTGCCGTATTCATCCACTACATAGAGATAAAACGGCATCTCCACTTCAAAATGTTCTTTTTGCAGTGATTCAATCGCTTCCCTGGCAGTAGTCTCCTCTCTTAAGGCGACAAAATCCGGATTCATAATACCGCCGGCCGTATCATCATCGTAGTGCAGTAACCCTTCAACCTCTTCGGACCCCTCCTCTTTCATCATTTCAAGAATAGCATCAGATTTCTGTTTGGGTAATTGCCCGATCAGGTCGGCCACATCATCAGTAGGCATGTGATCCAGGACTTCCACGATTTTATCCAGTTCGATGCCTTCCACGAGTGCCAGGAAAGCGCCTTCATCGAGTTCGCTGAAAAGGATACCTTGCTGTTCGATGTCCTCAATCATCTCAAAAAGCTTGAGCTGTTGAGCAATCGATAATGATCGAAATAATATAGACAGGTCCGCCCCATGTGTCTTGTTCACGATCTTGCGAAGATGGACGATTGCATCGCGTCTCAGCAGTCTTTTGATGCTATCGACTAGTATCTTTGTGCGGTCATTATGCATATTATCACTATAACTGCCTGAGCAGATTTAACATATTACGGAAGCTGGAGATTCACGACCTGGCCGCTCTTTCCCGATACCTTGACGGGCTTTCCGTTTAAGGTTATTTGAACGCCGGCGGCATTCCCGATCAAAAGATTATATGCGGAAGATGCTTCAAGCTCTAACAGATCACCGGACTTTAAGCTATACTCCCTGACGCTCTGATCATCAATCAATATTTTCAGCCATGTCTTATCAACGCCAACAATCTTTAGTAACATTTTTTCTGTAGTTTGTTCACGCTTTTCCACCGCAAAATCAGGAACCTGCAAATTCTTGGGGGAAATATCACGATTGATTTTATCAGATACTTGCAATTTTAAATTGTCGCCTGAGGGTCTGTTATGCACAAAGGATATTACAATTACGGACAAAACGATAATACCGAAAAGTGCCCCTAAGGACAGAAAAAGGCGTGGCCAATATGCTTGATCCAATCTTTTCAAATCGGCGTCAAAGTCTGCAGTTTCCTGAAAAGCAAGCCGGCTTTCCAGATAACGTTTAACAACCTCATCACCATCCGCTTCGATTGCTTGGGCGTAAGCCCGCAAAAAACCCTTTACAAAAACATCAGCAGGCAGCCGGTTATGATCTTCCTTTTCAATAAGAAGGAGATAATCCATCCCGATTTTGGTTTCCGCTGAAACATTTTCAAGATCGATTTCTTTTTCAAGCCTGGCAGCCTTGAGATAACGCCCAAAGGAAAGAGAGTTTTTATTCACAACCATAGCCTAAGTGCTCAGTAACAAACTGTCTGAGGTTATTTTGTTATTTTTATGTGTGAGTTTTCACGAAGTTCTTCAAGCCATGCCTGAAACCTCTCGTCAACAATCTTGTCAAAGAGAATTCTTTCAATTTCTAGTTTTACTTTCTCTAAAGGATTGACCGGTGTCTGCATAACCTCCTCGACCAAAAAAATCTGATATCCATATTCCGTATCGAGCACAGGGGTCAGTTCACCGGCCTTTAAGTCTTTAACGGCCTCGCGCAAAGTCGGTGAGAGTTTATCAAGAGCGAACAATCCCAAATCACCACCTTCAGAGGCCAGCGGTGATTCAGAGTATGCAGCCACCATATTTTCGAAAGGCTCCCCGTCTTTTATCTTGGCAAGCACAGCTTCCATTTCTTCTTTAACTCGACGTTTCTCTACCGCATCTGCCAACGGCGAGACAATCATTAGGATGTTTCTGTGATGATACTTTGTCTCCCCGCCATACTTTTCACTGTGGCTGTCATAATAAGTTTTTATATCCTCATTAGTAATTACGATTTTTGATTTTATTTCACGATTAACCAGCTTTGTTCTGAGCAGCGACTCCTTCAGCCGCTCACGATACTCATCCATGGTTAATCCTTCCGCGTTCAATCCCTTTCTAAACTCTTCGTCCGTCAAATAATTGATTTCTTTAATACGCTCGACCGTCTTATCGATTTCTTGCTCGCTCACGACAATATTAAAACGTTTTATCTGTTGATCTTCAATCTTTTCGTCTATAAGCTTTTTCAGAATATCTTCCCGAACCTTAAAGAGCATTTCTTGCTCTTTATTATTAGAGTACCCTAATGTCTTGACCCTCTCGGCATACGGCTTCAATGACTGATTCAGCTCATAAAGTGTGATGATATCACTGTTAACTATGGCAACAATCCGATCAACGGTTTCAGCGCCTTCTGCTCCGGGTATTAAATAGAAATTGAACGTACACAAAAGCAAAGTGTGTAATAAAATCAAAGCCGAATGTTTAACTATTTTTTTAAAATATCTGACTTGCATATC
This sequence comes from Desulfobacterales bacterium, assembly GCA_032127815.1. Classification (GTDB taxonomy): domain Bacteria; phylum Desulfobacterota; class Desulfobacteria; order Desulfobacterales; family UBA11574; genus Desulfatibia_A. The sequence continues at coordinate 2,541 of JAQBHK010000143.1, read as the reverse complement.
GATATCAATTCTTCTCCAATAAGATTTAGCCTCAATTGAGCGATAATGCTCCATTAAGAGTTATTAGCCGGTTATCTTTTCAAGCTGCACTTTATTGACTTCAATCGTGTATTTTTTTTGAAGTTGTTTAATCCACGATTTGTATGCTTCTTCCAACTTTTTCCTGCGCAAATTGGTTATTATTATTTCATTAATATTTTTTGATCTGTCTTTAAGGTCTGAAGTTAATCCGTCTCCTTTGTAATATCCCTCATAGTATTCAGATATTTCTTCAGGGGTAATAGTGATTTTTTCGCTTAACTCTTCGTTAACCACCTTCTCTATGAGCAAGCGTTTCTTTAAGCCTTCCTCCCAGACATTATAAGGCACAGCATACTCAAGCAGTGTCTGCTCGAAAACATCCTCGGGATAGTCTTTTTTGATATCTGAAATAGTTTTTTCAACTTCCAGCTCGGTTGTTTCTATCCCAAGCTCTTGAGCTCTTTCCATAATAAGCATCTGCTCTGTCAACTGATTTAAAAGCCTTAAGCAGGATTCCCTTAAAGCAACCGGGTCCTGCATTACATTGTGAGGATAAGCGGTCTTAGCCATTTCAAAGGCTTTTTTGAAATCAAATACAGTCAAGACTCTGTCTTGGACCCGAATAACATATTCTTTTTCGTCCATGGAATCAGGATTGGCACAAGCTGCCAGAACCAAAGCCATCAATGCAACGCCCATCAAAATTATAAAATTATAAGTGTTTCTTATCATTTTACGATATTATTTTGTATTCGGCGGTTAGTATTTGGTTATTGAACAAGCTGGTATATCAACATATGTTTGAAACAAAACACTAAATACTAAACACCTGACAAATTCGATTTTTTACGAATTCATCAATATTTTAACATAAAATTTGCATAAAAATCAACTGTTAACACGTTGTGCGATTTCTTTCAAGATGTTTTTGGTTTGAGACAAAAGACTGCCTAGCGATCCTTTTGACAGTTTGGATTTCAGCACATGGGCCGGCGTAAACTCAAAACGCTTAGATTGCTCGACAATCATATCTACGATTTTCTCAGGTTGTTTTTGATGAGCTTCCGAAAACCAGAGTGAAAGCAGACGGCCTGAAAGATCGAGTCGCTTCACACCGGCCTTAATTGACAGCACTTTAAGCATAATTTTTAAAAAAAGGCTTTCTGTTTCAGGTGGCAAATCACCAAAGCGATCAATCAACTCTGCTTTCAAATCGGCAATCTCTTTAAGCTCCGTCATTTTTGCCAGGCGACGGTATGCCGAAAGGCGCTGGTCGATATCAGCCATATAAGCTTCCGGTATATACGCAGACATGGCGATGTTAATCTCAGGTTCAAGGCTTTCAGGCACTGCCTCTCCTTTTAACTCGGCCATAGCGTTTTCCATAAGCTGCAGAAACATGTCATATCCTACTGCAGCAATATGGCCGGACTGAGAAGCCCCCAGGATTGTCCCCCCTCCTCTGATCCTCAAATCACTCATAGCGATTTGAAAACCCGAACCTAAATCACTGTGTTCCATCAGCACTTTCAAACGTTTCTGAGCATTTTTTCCCAAATGGCTTTCACTTGGAACAAAAAGATATGCATACGCCTGTTCGTCAATCCTACCCACCCGGCCGCGCAGCTGGTAAATCTGGCCCAGTCCGAACCTGTCAGCCCGATTTATGATGATAGTATTGGCCGCAGGGATATCAAGACCTGATTCTATAATCGTAGTGCATACCAGCATATCGATTTCTCGGTTCATAAACCGCAGCATCACAGTTTCGAGTTCATTTTCATCCAACCGGCCGTGGGCGACATCAAGTCTGACCTCGGGCACCAGCTCTTGCAGATACTCGGCAATTGCCCATATTTTATGAATGTTGTTGTGTACAAAAAAGGTTTGCCCGCCACGGGCAAGCTCTTTGCGGATGGCTTCGATAATAACGCCTTCATCGAATTCAGATATATAGGTGATAATTGAGCGGCGATGTTCAGGCGGTGTTGAAATAACACTGATGTCACGAATTCCCATCAAAGACATATGCAGTGTTCGGGGGATCGGGGTTGCCGTTAAGGCCAGAATATCGACCGTGCTGCGCATTTTTTTCAGCTTCTCCTTGTGCCTGACGCCAAACCGATGTTCTTCATCGATCACAAAAAGCCCCAGATCTTTAAACAGTACGTCTTTCTGAAGAAGCCTGTGCGTGCCGATAACGATATCAATTTGTCCGTTTTTAAGATTTTTGACAATCTCGCGCTGTTCTCGCAACGAGCGAAATCTGCTTAAGCAGGCTACATTGACGGGATAACGTTCAAACCGGCCGGTAAACGTTGCAAAATGCTGTTCTGCAAGGACTGTCGTTGGAACCAGAACGGCGACCTGCTTACCATTATACACGGCCGTAAAAGATGCTCGCAAAGCAACTTCTGTCTTACCATAACCGACATCGCCGCAAACAAGCCTGTCCATGGGAAGCTGCGTCTTCATATCCTTAAGAACCTCTTCAATGGCCCGGAACTGATCGGCTGTCTC
>JAQBHK010000142.1:0-9429 GCA_032127815.1 Desulfobacterales bacterium | reverse complement strand
TTCTTTTTTCATAATTTAAGCCTGGATGATAATGATAAGGTTTGATGATCTCGTAAAAAGTCACGAATTGAAGCTCCCTGCAGTCCCGCCCAGGTGGGACGGGGAATACGCACGCTGCTGCAGTTCAAAATAACTGTTTTTATCTGACTGCACTCAAGAAACATGCCAGGATCTGATGATTTTGTTGTAAAAGTTGCAACTTATATCGTTTTCTAAAAAGTTGACGGCATTGTTGTCATGAGACCTTATTTTATGGGTCTTTAGCCACTTTAACATTTTGCAGCGGCAGATCGTATTATATTATCGAATTCGCCGGCCGCACACTTCAGTCTGCAGCGGCATTAAAATATGCACAATAAAATGTGCATCATGCACAATTTTCTATGCATCTTTTTTATTGGCTCATTGATTGACGGACCTGAAAATTTATGTTGATATGATTTTTAATGAATTTCAGGGATGTAATAACCTGAATATTTTCTAAGCAATGCCGCCAGGACATGCAATTTAAATCGAAACCTAAATCCCTAACCGTATTTAAACGAAAATGATGGCATGTAGATTGCGAACTAAACATATATTACAGCTTTAGGGTCTGTTCAAACCAGGGCATAGCCCGCATTTCTCATGAAAAATCCGAGTTAGAGTTGCTCTATTACGGTGCAGCGGCGGTTCCGTACTTAGCGACCCGGGAGCTTTGTATTAGCAGACAATACGGCAACTTGCAAACATAAAGAGCATATTATGCACAGAGCTGACAGGAGTACGATTCTGGTTGTTGATGATGAACATGGTGTTCGCCAGTCATTTAACATGGTGTTAAAAGATGAATACAACGTCCTGCTGGCAGGCACAGGGGAGGAGATGATTGAAATTTTTACTAAAAATTCAGTGGATTTGATTTTATTAGACATCCTTCTGCCGGACAGCAACGGTCTTGACCTCTTGGCGAATCTCATGGAAACCGATCCGAACGTGGAAATTATCATGGTAACTGCTGTTAACGACGTTCAGGCAGCAGTGAAGGCAATTAAGCTGGGCGCCTATGAATACATCATCAAACCCTTTGTGGTTGATGAAGTTTTAACCGTGATCAAGCGGGCTTTTGAAAAGCGGAGCCTGAAAAAAGAGGTTGCTTATCTGAGAAATGCGCTCGAAAGGTATCAATCTTTTGAAGAGATGGTCGGTCAAGATAAAACAATGCGCAAAATTTATGACCTGATATCAACAATCTCGCAAAGCGCCGGTACCGTTCTTATACAAGGAGAGAGCGGCACCGGCAAGGAACTGGTCGCAAGAGCCATTCATAACCGGGGGCCGCGGAAAAACAATCCCTTTGTAGTGATCAATTGTGCCGCCATCCCGACAACGCTGATGGAGAGTGAAATCTTCGGCTATAACAGGGGAGCGTTTACCGGGGCCAGCAGTACCAGTATCGGCAAACTTGAAATTGCTGATAAGGGTACCGTTTTACTGGATGATATCGATTGTTTGGATATCAATATGCAGGCTAAATTACTAAGGATTATCCAGGAGAAGGAATTTGAAAGGCTGGGGAGCAACAAGATAATCAAGGTGGATATCAGATTCGTAGCGGCCTCCAATAAAGATATCAGCACTATGATATCTCAAGATAAATTTCGCGAAGATCTTTTTTATCGCCTCAATGTTTTTCCCATCAAACTGCCGCCTTTAAGAGCAAAAAAAGGTGACATTCCATTATTGCTGAATCACTTTATAAAGTTGAATGCCCAAAATAGCGGGAAGCCTCCCAAAAAAATCTCCGAGCGAGCCATGAAAGTATTAATAGACTATCATTGGCCCGGAAATGTTAGGGAACTTCAAAACCTTGTGGAACGATTGTGTACCATTACCAAGGATTCTGTTATTCGCCTTGAAGATGTTGCCCCTGATAATGTAAATAAAACTGAAATTAAGGATATGACGCTTAAAGAAGCCGTGAGTCTCTTTGAAAAAGGGTATATCTCGGAAACTCTCAAAAGTGTTAGTTGGAATCGAAAAAAAGCGGCCGATAAGCTTGGCATCCATCGCAACACCCTTTTGGCCAAAACCACTGAATTGGAATTGAATTCAGTGAAATGATATACTTGATGGTTTCGTAAAAAGTAAAAACTTCCTTTTTACGAATTCATCAAGAGTAAATTACTTGCGTTCCAAGCCCCCCTTCCCACTGAGAACCGCCGTTTGCTTCAAATCTTTTCATTTATTCTTGACATGAATTTGTAAGTCGTTTATAGGTTTTCCCTTAAATGTAATTTGCCCGGTGAAATACCAAAGCAGTTTTGGCTATTTGCAATTGTTTTTAAAGTAGATTTTGGTATCAGCACTTAAGCAGGAATTGGAAAATTCAGGAGCGGTCCGAAAGCATGAGTCTGAATAGCATATTAGCACAACAAAAATCCGCTATTATCAAGAAATGGTTCACCTTGGTGATTGAGACCTATCCTTCCGATACCGGCAACTTTCTAAAAACACAGCAAGACCCTTTTGCCAACCCTGTAGGCCGAACCCTATCACGAGGTTTAGAGGCGCTGTTCGACGAACTCTTAGGTAATATGGATTATAAAACCATAACAACCTTCCTCGATCCGATCATTAGGATCAGGGCTGTTCAAAGTTTCTCTCCTGCACGCGCCATTGGTTTCATTTTTTTCTTAAAAAACGCCATTCGAGAAAATTTGCACAATAAGATTACTCAAGAACAGCTTGCCGATGAGCTGCCTGTTTTTGAAACCAAAATTGATAAACTGAGTCTGATTGCTTTTAACCTTTACATGCAATGCAGAGAAAAGATTTTCGAACTCAAAGCCAATGAGATGAGAAATAGCACATTCAAGGCCTTTGAGAGAGCGGGTTTGGTGAGTGAAACGCCGGATGTTGAGCCGGTTCTTGAACCTATAAATATTACAAAGGAGGCTTCAAACAACTATTAGATTTGCGCAAACTGATCCAGTATGTTCCGGCTGCAGGAAAAGATTTTGGGCGGATTTGAAAATGTTGTTACGAGGCCCTCCCAGTGAGGTAATAGTAGAATGAATATCAGTTACTTGTATTCCCTCATAGCGGTTATCGTACTTGCTCTGTTTGCCTACGTGGGCTCTATATTCGGAGGAGGTGAAGCTCTTTTTGGACTTATCTTCCCGCTGCTTGCCGGGCTCATTTTCACTGTGGGGTTTATTTACCGTATCGTGGACTGGGCGCGTTCGCCGGTACCCTTTCGAATTCCCACAACCTGCGGCCAGCAGAAATCCCTTCCCTGGATCGAGTCAGCCTGCATTGAAAACCCCACCACCACCGGCGGTGTTGTTGCACGGATGCTTTTGGAAGTCGTTCTTTTCCGATCATTATTCCGCAATACCAAGTGTGAACTCCGCGAGGGAGACAAGCTTGCCTACCGGTGGGAGATATGGCTGTGGGTCGGCGCCCTGGCATTCCACTATGCGTTTTTTACCGTAGTCGTAAGGCACCTGCGATTTTTTATGGAACCGGTTCCCGTATGTCTCCGGTTTTTGGAAACATTGGACGGATTTTTGCAGATCGGTCTGCCGGGGCTGATGCTTTCCGGCGTCGTTCTGCTTGCGGCCGCAGCTTTTCTGTTTTTAAGAAGAATACTGACACCACATGTACGCTATATTTCCCTGGCTTCGGACTATTTTCCGCTCTTTCTGATTATGGGCATCGCCTTTACCGGCATCCTGATGCGCTATTTTACCAAGGTGGAAATTGTGAACGTAAAAGCGTTCACCATGGGATTGGTCACCCTGAAACCTCACATCCCCAATGGTATCGGCGGCATTTTCTATGTTCATCTATTTTTGGTCAGTGTGCTGTTGGTCTATTTTCCCTTCAGCAAGCTTATGCATCTGGGAGGAATCTTTATGAGCCCCACTAGAAACCTGACCACCGACACGCGCGCGAAAAGACACATCAATCCGTGGAATTCCCCGGTAAAGATTCATACCTACGAACATTATGAAGATGAATTCAGGGAAAAAATGGTGGATGTTGGTCTGCCGGTAGATAAAATGTTAGAGGCCCAAGCGCCCGAGGAACCCGAGGAAAAGGAGTAAATAATGTCAGAGGATCTAACCCCGGAAGAACTGTTGTCAAGCATAGCCCCCAAACCTCCGAAAACGGGCTGGATGGATACCCCTGTCGACATAAAGCAAGGGATCTATTCCTACGCTGCAAACCCTAAAAGCGTTGAATACCTCAGTCTTCCCCACGCCAGACAGTGGAATCCTGCCGAGGAAGACTGGAAATTACCTGAAAACTGGAAGGAAATCATCACCCAGGGTTTCAGGGAACGGCTTGACCGTTTTCGCTCCGTTAAAATTTTCATGGACATCTGTGTGCGCTGCGGGGCTTGTGCCGACAAATGCCATTTCTTTATCGGGTCCGGTGACCCCAAAAACATGCCGGTGCTGCGGGCCGAACTTTTACGTTCGGTGTACCGCAACGATTTTACGGCTGCCGGCAAAATTATCGGATCTATCAGCAAGAACTTTAAAAAAATGATCGGCGCCCGCGAACTGACCGTGGATGTGCTGAAAGAATGGTGGTACTATCTTTTTCAGTGCTCCGAATGCCGGCGCTGCTCGGTCTTTTGCCCTTATGGTATCGACACGGCCGAGATTACCATCATGGGCCGGGAGCTGCTGAATCTTATCGGCCTTAATATTGACTGGATCGCCACCCCGGTGGCCAATTGCTACCGCACCGGGAATCATCTTGGCATTCAGCCCCACGCCTTTATGGATATGATCGACTTTTTCACCGATGACATCGAAGAGATCACCGGTGTCAAGGTAGAGCCCAGCTTCATGAAAAAAGGCGCTGACATCCTTTTTATCACTCCTTCAGGTGATGTGTTTGCCGATCCCGGAACCTATACCTGTATGGGATACTTGATGCTCTTTCACTATCTGAAGGAGAAATACGGTTTAGATATCACCTGGAGCACGTATGCGTCCGAGGGCGGTAACTTTGGATTTTTTACCTCCCACGAGACCATGAAAAGACTCAACGCCAAAATGTACATCGAAGCTAAAAGACTGGGTGTTAAATGGATCCTGGGCGGAGAGTGCGGCCACATGTGGCGCGTCATTCACCAGTACATGGACACCATGAACGGTCCTGCTGATTTCTTGGAAGTACCGGTTTCCCCCATTACCGGTACTGTTTTTGAAAACGCCAAATCGACCAAGATGGTGCATATTGCCGAATTTACCGCCGATCTTATCAAGCACAACAAACTCGAACTGAACCCCAGCCGCAATGACCATTTAACGGTTACCTTTCACGATTCCTGTAACACTGCCCGCGGCATGGGTCTATTCGAAGAGCCCCGCTATGTCATCAAAAGCGTCTGCAACAATTTCTATGAGATGCCGGCCAATACCATTCGGGAACAGACATTCTGCTGCGGCAGCGGCTCCGGTCTGAATGCCGGTGAAAATATGGATCTTAGGATGCAGGGAGGCCTGCCCAGGGCCAATGCGGTCAAATACGTTCATGAAAAACACGGCGTAAACATGCTGGGTTGCGTGTGCGCCATCGACCGGGCGGCCTTGACGACTTCTATGGAATACTGGGTTCCCAATGTGGAAGTTACCGGCATGACCGAGTTGGTGGCCAATGCCCTGATTCTGCCCGGCGAAGGAAAGAGAACGATGAACCTGCGCAGCGAGGAGCTGCCGGGAATGGAGGATGATGATGCCGAAGAAGAAGATGTATGACCAGGGGAAAGTTTTTGCCGGCCTAGCAGTTTTTGTGGCCCTGCTGACCTTTCCTTTCTTGCTAAACCTTGGCAAGGCCGCTCCGGCACCCGAACTAAAACTGAGTGACAAAGCCAAAGCTGCCAAAGAGTGCGTCGAGTCCAAGGCATACATGACTGCGAATCATATGCAGCTTCTTAATGAATGGAGAGAGACGGTTGTACGCAACGCCCAGAGAGTTTATGTAAACAGCAGCGGAAAGAAATTTGAAATGAGTCTTTCCAATACCTGCCTGGATTGCCACACCGAAAAGGCCGAATTTTGTGACAAGTGCCACAATTATGCTGCGGTAACCCCTTACTGCTGGGATTGCCACGTTGATCCAAAGGAGGCCATGTGATGGAAAGCAGTAGAAGAACCTTCTTGAAACTAGCTGGATTTTCAGCGCTGGGTTTGGGAGCCAAGCCTGTGCTGGATGCTGTTGCCTCTTCCGATGGCAAACCTATGGTCATGCAAGGTGAAAAGGCCCTGAAAGCCAAACAATGGGCCCTGGTCATCGATACCCGCAAATTTGAGTCTGAAAAAGACCTGGAACCGATGATTGAGATCTGCCACAAGATCCATAATGTTCCTAAATTAGAAAATAAGCGGCATGAGATCAAGTGGCTCTGGACGGAAGAATTCAAACATATCTTTTCCTCGCAGACACACGATTTTATCGCTGACAGAGTCAAAGACTTGCCCTTCCTAACGCTATGTAATCATTGCGAAAAACCTGCATGCGTCCGGGCGTGTCCGACCAAGGCAACCTTTAAGCGCGCAGACGGTATCGTGCTGATGGACTTTCATCGCTGCATCGGTTGCCGCTTCTGTATGGCGGCCTGCCCCTACGGATCCAGAAGCTTCAATTTCAGGGATCCGCGTCCCTTCATCAAGGAGACCAACCTAAAATTTCCCACCCGTATGAAAGGGGTCGTTGAAAAGTGCAACTTCTGTGCTGAGCGATTGGCAGTAGGAAAAGAACCAGCATGCGTAGAGGTATCCAAAGGTGCTCTGGCCTTCGGTGACCTTGGGGATTCAAAATCAAACGTCAGAGAACTGTTAAGTTCCAATTTCACCATTCGTCGTAAACCGGCCCTGGGTGCAGGGCCATCAGTTTTTTATATTGTATGAGGTGGTTATGCTTGAAAAGGCGCTCAAAGGAAGCAAACAATATTATGGATGGATAGCGGCCCTGCTGGCCGTTGTCGGCGTAGGTTTTGTCTGTTATCTGTGGCAGTTTCAATTCGGCCTGGGTATTACGGGCATGAGCAGGGATGTATCGTGGGGGTTTTACATTGCCCAGTTCACATTCCTTGTCGGTGTGGCAGCATCAGCGGTGATGGTGGTTCTGCCTTACTACCTGCACAATTATAAAGCATTCGGCCGGATTACGATCCTGGGAGAATTTCTGGCGGTCGCTTCGGTAACCATGTGTATCCTGTTTATCTTTGTGGACCTTGGTCAGCCTACGCGGGTCTTCAATGTTCTGTTACACCCGACCCCTAATTCGGTTCTTTTCTGGGACATGATCGTTCTAAACGGATACCTTTTTTTAAACATAATCATCGGTTGGAATGTGCTTGAAGCCGAACGCAACAATGTTGCCCCGGCTGCCTGGCTCAAACCGCTTATTTATCTTTCAATTCCCTGGGCCGTCAGTATCCATACCGTCACAGCCTTTCTATACTGCGGTCTGCCGGGCAGGGGTTTCTGGCTGACCGCCATTCTGGCACCGCGCTTTCTCTCTTCGGCCTTTGCCGCAGGTCCGGCTTTCTTAATCCTGCTGTGCATGCTTGTCCGTAAACTGACCAAGTTTGATCCGGGCAAGGAACAGATCCAGTCGCTGGCCAAAGTCGTGGCCTACGCTATTTGCATCAATGTGTTCTTCTTTTTGTGTGAGGTGTTTGTGGTGTTCTACAGCAGAATTCCCGAACACATGGATCATTTAATATACCTCTTTGCCGGTTTGAAAGGACATGGTGCCCTGGTGCCCTGGATGTGGGCTTCCATGATATTGATGGGAATTTCGATTATTCTGCTGGTCAACCCGGCAACCCGCAAAAATGAGACCACTCTGATTGCCGCCTGTATTACCGTTTTTATCGGCACCTGGATCGACAAGGGGCTGGGGATGATTTCCGGCGGTTTTGTTCCCAATCCTCTTCACCATGTCAATGAATACGTTCCAACCATCCCTGAACTTGCAATTTCCATCGGGGTATGGGCCACCGGCTTTCTGGTTTTGACGGCCTTGTTCAAAATCGCTGTCAGTATAAAAGAAGAAGTCTCGGGGGTATCGTAACCGGGTTTAAAAATTTAACGCCAAAAGGGGCATCTGCAAAGATGCCCTTTTTTTTATGCTGGCTTTGATCAGGATGAAATCATTAAGATATTTATTTTTTTGTAAATCCATAAGGCCTGCATTTGAAATTGAACATTTTGAAACAGCCTCGTCAGAATAAATTTAAAAGTGTGCCATGACGGTTTTCAAATGATCTACCCATATGGCAACTATTTCATCGTATTCAGCCGTACCCTTTAGTATGGGTACACACTCTATGCCGGCTGCAGTTAAAACGGATTTCCATGAATCTTCTTCTTTGCCGGCCATATCATTCCTGGCGTGATCTCCTGCTACAGACATAAACGGCATCAGATATGCTTTTTTGATTTTATTTTTAATAAGCATCGCTTTAATATCGTCGATTTCAGGAAAGCCTTCTACGGTTCCCACAAATATGTTCGGATCTTTTTGCTGGAAATGATACATCAATGCCGCGTAGAATGCGTTGCTGGGATGAGGAGTCCCGTGCCCCATTAACAGAACAGCGTCCTTTTTGTTTCTTTCTTCAGGTATATGTTTGATCATCGCACCAACGACGCGGCCGATATCTTCATTCGTTGCAAGGAGCGGAGTGCCGACCAGAATCCGGTCAAACCCGTCGGCCATATTGCCGAAAAAATGGGCATTGCGTCGAAGGTCGTGGAATTCTTCTCCGGGAATGGTATGAAGGGACTGAACCGCCACGTGTGTAAATTTTTCATCCATCATTTTAGCCAGGGCGACTTCCGGTGAATCCAGATGTTTTCCCTGTTTTGCCAGTTTGTGCCGGATAATTGAAGAGGTATATGCCCATCGGATCGGAACATCCGGAAAGGCAGCTTTGGCCTTGTTATCAATATTTTCGAAAGACACCTGGGCTTCGGGCATACTTGAACCAAAAGCAACCAGCAGAATGCCTTTTTTCACGGGGCGTTTATGTTCACGGCCTGAAGCCGACGCAATGTTGCAACAAAAGATAATGAACAATATGACTATAAAATTTGAAAGCTTATTCATTTTCATGGTTCAAAATCTCCTCTTTCTTTGATGTAGTGTTTATCCGCAGAGACGGAGTTTGCGGTCTGTGAGAGTAAGACTACCCATATATGAAAACTCTCCGAATTTCATACTTTTCACCTCCTTTCATCATGTTGTTCTGCCCCGCCGAGGATGCAAAAAATTGCATAAAAAAAACCCTTCAACCTTTTCCTATAAGATTGAAGGGCTGCACCCAGTTTTCTTGACCCTTTTTTATATTGTAAAAACAGCTCTCTGTCTCACAGCAAAGATATTGCTATTTACTAAGGCAGGTCTTCTGACTCCCGG
>JAQBHK010000141.1:0-6707 GCA_032127815.1 Desulfobacterales bacterium | reverse complement strand
CACAATTTTCTTAAAACCATGCTGAAAATGGCCCTTAAAAATCCCAAAAATGAAATCAAAGTGGTGCATGACCAGTACGGTTCGCCGACCTGGTCCCATCGACTTGCACTTCAAATCACAAAAATGATTGATAAAAATTGCCAGGGCACTTATCATGCATCTGCGGAAGGGTATTGCAGCTGGTATGAACTGGCCAAGTATTTTCTGGAAAAAATGGGGGTGCCGCATGCGGTGGTTCCTTGCTCCAGTGATGCATATCCAACACCGGCGATAAGACCGAAAAATGCGATTCTGGAGAACCGGCGACTTAAGGAAATGGGTATCAACATCATGGCTTACTGGCAGGATGATCTGGATCGATTTGTTGACGGTTTCCGCGAGCAATTGATTAACGAAGCCCTGGCGTAATAATTTCTTTAGTTTTTTAGACAGGATTAACAGGATCTTCAGGATTTACTTGTAATTTTCACAGTTTCTCCCGCTTTGCGGGATAGGCAGCTGAAACTGTGAAAGAATAATCCACCTATCGGTGGAAATTAAACTAATAAGCTCGAAGCACATAAGCGACCGTGGCTTTATGATATTACACCTTCGCCGAAGGCGATGATGTTTTAGCCGTTTCATCCGCATGTCCCACAGAGCGGGAGAAACGGCTAAAGATTAAAAATCCGGTCAATCATGTAGATCCTGTCAATAAAAAATTACCTCTGTGGACTCTGTGAGAGATATAAAATACACTTATTAGGGTGGTATCATGCAGAACATGCTCATTACCGGCGGGTGCGGGTTCATCGGTGCGAATTTTATCAGATATCTGCTGACTGAATCCGATTTTAAGGGACGCATCGTGAATGTGGACAAGCTGACGTATGCCGGCAACCCCGAAAACCTTGCCGATATCAAGGTCGATTTTGAAAATCGATATCTTTTTATAAAGGCCGATATTTGCGATTTAATTCGCATGAACGAAATATTCGACAATTACGCAATCGACAGCGTATGCCACTTTGCCGCTGAATCCCATGTGGACCGCTCCATCGCAGCGCCGGATGCTTTTATCCAGACCAATATAGTGGGAACATTTAATCTGCTGGAAGCGGCCCGGTCACGTCAAAGTCAAATAATAAGATTTCACCATGTCAGCACGGACGAAGTATACGGCAGCCTGGGGCAGGAAGGATATTTTACGGAAACAACGCCTTACAAGCCCAACAGCCCGTATTCGGCTTCCAAGGCTTCTTCCGATCATCTGGTGCGGGCTTACTACAAGACCTATGGTATGCCCATGACTATCTCCAATTGTTCGAATAATTACGGCCCCTACCAGTTTCCGGAAAAGCTGATTCCGCTGATGATTCTTAACGGGCTTGAAGGAAAATCCCTGCCGGTTTACGGAGACGGTCGCAATGTCAGGGACTGGCTGTATATCACCGATCACTGCCAGGCGATCTGGACCATTATGAAACACGGAACGACGGGCGAGACATACAATGTGGGCGGCGATAATGAGATGGAGAACATTACCATTGTTGAAATGATCTGCGATATTTTGGATGAGATCAATACATTGAATGACCATCGGCCCCGCCGGGAACTGATTACCTTTGTAAAAGACAGGCCCGGTCATGACCGGCGCTATGCCATTGATTTTACAAAGCTGAACCGGGAACTTGACTGGACCCCGGAAGCATCTTTTGAAACCGGTATCCGTGATACGATTGAGTGGTATCTGGCCAACCGCAAGTGGGTTGAACGGGTCAAAAGCGGGGAATACAAGGATTGGATCAAAGCCCATTATTAACAGAGTATTTTTGGCCGAAAAAATAGCGAACTAAAAAGGGAAGGGAAAGTCCATAATGCCGGAAGATCTGACAAATGTTTACCCGGTGCTGCTGGCCGGTGGGTCAGGGACACGTCTTTGGCCGGTTTCAAGGGAGCTTTATCCCAAACAGCTTGTTAAATTCATTGGTGATGAGTCTCTTATCCAAAGTACCATTGGACGGTTGACGCCGGTGCTTGCAGCGGAAAACATCCGCATTGTCTGCGGCCAGGAGCATTTTCACGAAATCGCCAGGCATATGGAGGAAATCGGTATTTCTTCCGGTAAAAAAATCATAAGTGAACCTTGCGGCCGCAACACGGCCCCGGCCATTCTTCTGGCAATACTCCTTATTTTAAAACAGGCCAAAGATGCTGTATTATGCATTTTCCCGGCCGATCATGTCATTCGCAACAATGACGTATTTCACGCAAAATTACGGTCCGCTATCAAGCTTGCAAAGATGGATTACATTGTGACGTTCGGGATCACACCCCACTATCCAGAAACCGGTTATGGATACATTGAAGGTGCCGGGAAATTGCCCGAGCAAGCATTTGCGCTAAAACGCTTTGTTGAAAAGCCGGATTTAAAGACGGCAAAGTATTATATTGAAAGCGGTAATTATTTCTGGAACAGCGGCATGCTTGCCTTTAAGGCATCTGTGATGATGAATGAACTGGAAACCCACCACCCTGAACTTTTAAAACAAATGCAACAGTTAGATTTAGCCGCAGGTACCGCATCTTTAGAATCATATGAACAACTGCCGAATATATCCATCGATTATGCTGTTATGGAGAAAACAGATAAAGGCGCTGTTGTGCCTTCGGATTTTGGCTGGAGCGATATCGGATCATGGAAATCTCTTTATGATTTTCTTCCAAAAGATGCCGCCGGCAATGTTATCGACGGTGATGTGATCACCAATGATACTAAAAACTGTTTCATTCTGGGATATGAACGGCTTATCGCAACTAACAGCATCCAAAACATGGTTGTTGTGGAAACGCCGGACTCTGTGTTTGTTTCAGACATAGAGACCAGCAGGGATGTAAAATCGATTGTTACCCGTCTCAAGGAGAAGGGCCGCCGGGAATATCAAAAGCATAAGACCGTTCATCACCCCTGGGGAACCTTCACCTTGCTGGAGACACAAGACGATTTCCAGATTGCAAAACTGATCGTATATCCGGGTTCGGCACTTCAAATTAAAACCGACGCTTGCACGGCAAAACAGTTGTTTGTGCTCCAAGGCATGGCCAAGACGGCAATGGATGATCAAAACGGACTTTTAAATAAAGGACAATCCGTAAGCCTTGCTGCCAATCAAGCAGCTGTGCTGGAAAACCCCGGAGCAGAACCGTTGATCATGATTGAAATAAAACTGATGGCGTCGTAAAAAGTCCCATCTATTTACGAGAGGATTAGATTAAATGAAGGGAATAATTTTAGTAGGCGGTTCCGGATCACGACTTTATCCAATAACCCGCGTGGTAAGTAAGCAGCTTTTACCGATCTATGACAAGCCCATGGTCTATTACCCCTTGTCGGTGTTGATGCTGGCAGGTATTCGGGAAATACTTTTTATTTCCACACCCGAGGATTCAGGTTTATTTCAAAAGCTCCTGGGTGACGGCTCGCAACTGGGGCTTTCTTTCTCTTTTGAAACCCAGCCGAAGCCGGAAGGGATAGCACAGGCCTTTATTATCGGCAAAGCGTTCATTGGCAATGACCCGGTCTGCCTGATTCTGGGAGACAATATATTTTACGGCCACAATCTTACCGGAATTTTAAAAAATGCGGTTCAACTCCAGCAGGGTGGTTTGATTTTCGGATACCTGGTAAAGGACCCTCAACGCTACGGTGTTGTGGATTTCGACGTTGACGGCAATGTCCTCGGGATCGAAGAGAAACCCAAAAAGCCTAAATCGAATTATGCCGTACCCGGTCTCTATCTTTATGACAACGATGTCGTCAACATCGCCGCCAACCTCAAACCGTCGGCGCGGGGAGAGCTTGAAATTACAGACGTTAATATGGCGTATCTAAAAAGAGGTCAACTCAGGGTTGCACTTCTGGGCAGGGGTTTTGCCTGGCTGGACACCGGAACCCAGGAAGCCCTGCAACAAGCCGCCAGTTTTGTTATGGCCATCCAGCAGCGCCAGGGACTCAAAATATCATGTATTGAAGAAATTGCCTATAACCTCGGCTACATCGACAAAGAACAGCTCGCCCAGCTTGCAGCTGCAATGATAAAAAACGAATATGGACAATATTTGATGGATTTAATTGCCGAAGACGAAAACAATCTAAAATAAGATGTCCGTACCCACCTTCTGCATGGCAGAAAATTTCACTATTGACTTGATTTCGACAATCTTTTATACAGTTCTTAAGGTGCCGAATGGATTAAAAGGGAATCCCGTTAAAGTCGGGAGCGGTCCCGCCGCTGTAATCGGGGACGAACGTTGCACGATACCACTGATGGGGATAAACTCATTGGGAAGGCGCAATTATTAGATTGATCCGAAAGTCAGAAGACCTGCCTTAGAAGTCTGCCAATCCCCTGCGGGTTACGGGGATTATGACAAATCAGAAAAGGGTCAAGTAAACTGGGTGCAACCCTTCAAGCCAAAATTGGTTTGAAGGGTTTTTTTTTGGTATAGGTTCAAGCCGAGGGTAATGATGGTTAAGCGGAACACTATGCTTTTACTGATGAAATGAAATATAAAATGAGCGAAGATGCGAATCATAAACGACTGACCGATTCCAAGCGTTTGATGGTTTCACAAGGCAGCCAATTGATCCTTTTGATGCTTTTGCTGGTTCTGATCATTGTTGCTTCCGCCGGCATGGGATATATTAAAATATCTTTTAGCGATGTCATCAGGATTGTTTTGGCTAAAATTTCGGGCAACACCGGTA
This sequence comes from Desulfobacterales bacterium, assembly GCA_032127815.1. GTDB lineage: Bacteria > Desulfobacterota > Desulfobacteria > Desulfobacterales > UBA11574 > Desulfatibia_A. The sequence continues at coordinate 1,960 of JAQBHK010000141.1, read as the reverse complement.
TTTTGGCTGACATGGACAGGCTGTTGCCGGTAGTGGTTTTGGATGTGCGCCTGCCGCGTATTTTGACGGCGGCAACAGTCGGCGGCGGATTGGCCATTTCAGGTGTAGTGTTTCAGGGGATCCTGTTAAATCCTTTAGCGGATCCATATACCCTGGGAGTCTCTGCGGGCGCGGCCTTTGGAGCTTCGCTGGCCATTTTATTCAACATCAGTTTTATGAGCACCTGGTCGGTTCCTCTGCTGGCATTCATGGGAGCCATGAGCACCCTGATGTTTGTCCTGTACCTCTCATCGTCCGGTGGCGGGTACTCTTCCAACAATCTGATCCTGTCCGGTATCATTGTGGCGGCTATCTTGTCTGCCGGCATTAGCTTCTTGAAATATATCGCCGACGAGCAGGTCTCAATCATTATTTTCTGGCTTATGGGCAGTTTTGCCTCCAAAACATGGACGGATGTAGCCCTAACCCTGATTTGCGTCTGTTTTGGGTTCGGCGTTTTTCTATTCTATGCAAGAGACTTAAATCTGATGTCCTTAGGCAACCGCTCGGCTTCCTCCCTGGGGGTCGACACCCAAAAAGTACCGCTGATTCTTCTGGTAACCGCCTCTTTGGTGACGGCAATCTGTGTTTCGGTATCCGGAATTATCGGTTTTGTGGGGCTTTTAGTTCCACACATGATGCGATCCATGACCGGGCCGGATAATCAAAAGCTGATCCCTGCTTCTTTACTGGCAGGTGCGATTTTGCTGCTGGGAGCGGATACAATCACCCGGGCGGTGTTGCCCAACGAGATACCTATCGGCGTTCTGACCGCACTGATCGGCGGACCTTTTTTCTGTTACATCTTCAGAAAACAGCAAGCAGCTAAGGTGTGGTAGTGGAGAAACTTTTTGAAATAGACCAAATTTCTTTTGGCTATAAATCGAAAAAGGTTATTGAAGGACTTTCCCTTACCCTTGAAGCCGGCGCGGTTTATGGAATCATCGGGCCCAACGGCTGCGGCAAAACAACCCTGCTTGATCTGATGATAAACCACCGGCAGCCGACGGCGGGCCGTATCCGTTACAAGGGTAAAACTCTGGCCGGTTATTCTAAAAAAGGACTATCCAGAGAAATCGCACTGGTTCCGCAGAATTTTTACATCAATTTTCCGTTCAGGGCAAAAGAAGTGGTAATGATGGGCCGCTATCCACATATCAAAAGATTTGCGGCCCCATCGACCAGGGATATAAGGTTTGTTCATGACATAATGGTAAAGACCGACACCCTGGAATTTGAGAACCGTTTTATTACCCAGCTTAGCAGCGGGGAGCGACAGCGTGTTATTTTCGCAAGAGCCCTGGCACAGGACTCACCGGTTTTGGTTCTGGACGAAGCTACGTCAAACCTTGATATCAATCATGCCATCGGTATGTTGAAGCTGGCGGCCCAGGGGGTTGCAACCGAGCAAAAAACGGTGATTGCAGTGATGCAGGACATTAATCTTGCCGCTGCATTTTGCGATCATCTTATTTTTGTGCAGCATGGGAATGTGGTCGCTAACGGACCCATCGACAAGATTTTAAACAGCGAGAACCTGCGAAATGTTTTTCAGGTTGAGAGCAAAATTTATTTTGAGCCGTATTCGGACTGCATGCAGGTAGTATTTAAGAAGTAGAAATGTAATTTTTCATGGAGTAATTGAGCTAGTGGAAATTCCAAATAACAAATCCCAAAAAACAAACAAATTACAATGACCGAAATTCAAAATTCCAAACCTTATTATCGTGAAGAAGGCCAAACGAATTGAAAAAGATATTTTCATCAATACGGGGAAAATTAAAACAGTTTAGTTTTTTAGTATTTGGAATTTGGAGCTTGTAGTTTGGAATTTATTTGAAATTTGATGTTTGTGATTTGTTATTTCCGGTTTATCCGTGTTAGGTAATTTAAATTGATTAAAAAATACTGGTTCGTTGCA
>JAQBHK010000140.1:0-3744 GCA_032127815.1 Desulfobacterales bacterium | reverse complement strand
CATACCCAACATCCGATACGCTTCTGCTTTTGGAGGTGCAAGTCTAATGTAATCCTGAAAATCCTGGATTACATTGTCGAAATTTTTCTGGAAAAAATGGAGTGTGCCGCGTTTTTCGTAAGCCTCCAACAGATTTGGATCCAATTCCAATGCCTTGGAATAGTATTTGATCTTGGTACGGGTCATGCTGCTTTTAAGTCCAAGATTAAAGTAGTCCATGGCATTTTCACCCCGGACAGGCAGTGGTGCCAGCAGAAAGTATATCAGCAAGCATATGGCTTTTCTTTGCATGCCTTTTCCTCATCCACCCAAGGATATCGTATTAAGATACAGAGGTTTTCCTGAAGTTTCTCATCTTAAAAAACGAACCTCCGTGTGCTTTGTCAGGGTAATGTGTAGTAATAGCGTAATAATAAGCGGGCGGTGTCTTTTGTGATAAAGTTATGATTGCCCCTATTTGCCGGATGAAGAGGCAGTCACAGGATAGGGTGTATCTCATCATACTTTGCATCATTTTACTTGATTTCAGCCTGCATATCACACCATTGTTGCAGCGACGATCAAACAAATATATCCTAACGCAAGATGCGGTGCGAAAGCCTTGACCAACAGGCACTATCGAATCAATATCATTGAAGATTAGGTAAGGCAATCGCAAATATTCTAGGCTTCATTTTTGCATGGTGGCAGCTATTTAGCATTTTCAATATTTAGCTTAAAATATTGCCGCTCAGAGGAACTTGCACTATCTAAAATGGCTACACATCTTAATTAATACATATGCAAATTTTATCTGGGCACTAAACAGCCTAATCCATATCTCCTAAAAGCTTAATATTATTGACACACATGTCTTCTTTATTTATAATTTTGTGGTAAAGAAGGAGGACCTGTCATGTCTCAATATAAGTTCTGGACACATGGTGTTGGCATTCAAATCGAATATCTTGACAGAATTGTGGGGGAAACAGGAGACGAGCGTTCAGAACCCCGCCGCTCGGGTTGGGGAACGCTGGTTTATCAAAAGGAAAACACAACCAACTGGTTCCACTTTGCAATTCCAACCCCTGTTATAATAGATAATCAAGAAGTCAACTTATTATTCATCCGGCTTCGGGCAGAAATCAATGAAAATGCCCGTATTGACATGATCCACTTCCGCCATGACAACCGCATCTTTTTTTCCCAGGAGGTAAATTTCACGAACTGCAGTGTAGACGAAACGTTTCCAATCCCGGAGACAATCATTAGCAGAGGCTTGGCCCTGTGTATCCATGTCAGTTTTTTGCCTGGTGATACCAGGGGAATGGTTATTTTTAAAGGCGCCGGAGTCGCTTTTCGTTTAGGCTAAAGAATTCGTCTGTGATTCCATCTTTTAATTACAAACACTTAAACCCTAAAACTTAAAATGACCGCAAATAGTTTTTTTTGACTTTTTACGGGATTGTCAACGAGTAGATTTCTGTTCTTTCCAGAAGGGTGACATTTCCCGCAGCCGTGCGATAATGGGCGGAAGTTTTTCAATGATAAAGTCAATTTCTGTTTCCGTGTTGTATACGCTAAGACTGAATCTAATCGAGCCGTGCGCCGCCGTAAAAGGGACCCCCATGGCACGCAGTACATGGGACGGCTCCAGCGAGCCGGATGTGCAGGCCGAGCCGGAGGATGCACAAATGCCGAACTCGTCCATCATCAGAAGAATCGATTCACCTTCCACGTATTCAAAGGCGATACTGGATGTGTTGGGGAGTCTGTTTTTGTGGTCGCCGTTTATAAAGGCTTTGGAGACACGTTTTAACAGTTCGTTTTCAAGCTTGTCCCTTAATTCTTTTACCCGGGGGATGTCTTTTTTCAGGTGAGCTGCCGCCAGTTGACTGGCCTTTCCCAGCCCGATGATGGGGGCAACGTTTTCGGTTCCGCCGCGTCGACCGCCCTCCTGGTGACCGCCTATGAGAAAAGGAAAAAATTTAGTTCCCTTGCGAACATAGAGAGCACCGATACCTTTCGGTCCGTGAAACTTATGACCGGAAAGAGATAGCATGTCAACTTCGTTATTTTTAAGATCAATGGGTATTTTGCCGACAGCCTGGACCGCATCGGTGTGAAAAACAACGCCATGTTCTTTTACAGCCCGTGAAATTTCTTCGATTGGAAAGATCATACCGGATTCGTTGTTGGCCCACATGATGCTGGCAATGGCGGTATCATCGGAAAGGTTTTTGTAAAGATAATCCAGATCAAGGTATCCCTGGCGGTCAACGGGCACAAAAGTCACGCGATAACCGTTTTTGGAAAGGTATTCGAATAAATTTTTTATCGCCGGATGTTCGACCCTGGATGTTATGATGTGTTTCTTGTTGGGATAAGAGCGGATTGCGGCCCAGATTGCCGTACTGTCACTCTCCGTACCGCAGCTGGTAAAAATGATCTCTTCAGGAGCAGCGCCAATCAGGGCGGCCAAGTCAGCACGGGCTTCGAGTAATTTCCGGCCGACCTGTCCGCCGAAAGAATGCATACTGGAAGGGTTCCCGTAAAATTCATTAAAGTAAGGCAGCATCTTTTCAACAACTTCGGGTGCAGCTTGCGTGGTGGCGTTGTTGTCAACATAGATAACACTCATGATTGCACCTCCTCCACAACGAGATCAGGGGCCACAAGTTCACGCAGCTTAGATTCAACATAATGTTTAAGTGTGATTTGAGATTTTGCACATACCGCACATGTCCCCCGCAGTACCACAAAGACCCTGTTGCGATCGACGTCAACAAGCTCAATATCACCACCGTCTTTTTTTAAAGCCGGCTTGATCTCACGCTCCAAGGTTTCTTCGATCAATTTAATTTTCTGGAGGTTAGTCAAACGCGGAGGCTTTTTCACAGCCGGGCGTTCCCGGCCTAGGAACGCGTCGATAATTTCCTGGATCTGTTCATGACAGTTGCCGCATCCCCCGCCGGCTTTGACATAATCGGTCACATCTTCTATTGTTGTAAGATCGTTTTCCTTCACAGCCCGCTGAATTTCAACATTAGTCACCCCGAAACACTCGCAGACAATTTGACCTTCAACTTTTTTTTGTGCCTCCCCCATATAGTTGACAATCGCTTTTTCAAGGGCATCGCGTCCCATAACCGAGCAGTGCATTTTCTCTTTTGGCAGTCCTCCAAGATAATTGGCAATATCATCATTTGTGATTTTTTTAGCGTCCTCTAAGGAGAGCCCTTTGATTATTTCGGTCAGAGCCGATGAAGAAGCAATGGCGCTTGCGCATCCAAACGTTTGGAACTTTGCATCTTTGATCATCCTATTTTTATCGATTTTAAGGTAGAGGGTCAAAGCATCGCCGCATGCCAGTGATCCAACTTCTCCGACACCGTCGGCGTCTTCAATTACCCCCACGTTTTTTGGATTCAGGAAATGCTCTTTGACTTTGTCGGTATATTCCCACATGGTATCCTCCTATGAATTGATGAATTCGTAAAAAATTGAATTCATCACGCTTTAGGTTTTAGGTTTTAGGATTTAGGTTTTAGGTAATTAAATTTGATTTATTTAACAGCTACTTAAAACTTAACACCTGAAGCTTAAAACGTTCGTAAAACGTCGTTTTTTGACTTTTTACGAAACCATCAATACTAATAAGCATTCAATTACAAAAAGAAAGATCAGTACATTATTTCACGCAAAGGGGCAAAGCCCGCAAAGGAAAACAAAGATAAATTTTTAAGAATCTTGGCGTCTTTGCGA
>JAQBHK010000139.1:0-4913 GCA_032127815.1 Desulfobacterales bacterium | reverse complement strand
CGCGCAGCGATTTTATAAGGGGTAGAATCGATGAAAGTTGACCGAAGAAGTTTCTTGTCGTTTCTAATAGGCGGTGCAGCAGGTACAGCCCTCTCGCCAATGCCATTGAAGTTGACGGATGACAGTGCAATATGGACCCAGATGTGGCCCTGGACGCCGGTGCCGGAAGATGGAGAAATCAGCCATGTGAATTCGACCTGCACGCTCTGTCCCGGACACTGTGGTATTACGGTTCGCAAAATAAAGGACCGCGCCATTAAGATTGAAGGGCTGAAAGGCCACCCGGTAAATGACGGCGGTATATGCCTTCTGGGTGTATCAGGTTTGCAGTTGCTTTACGGTCCCACCAGAGTGCAGACCCCCTTAAAAAGAGTAGGAGCAAGGGGTTCCGGACGCTGGGAGAAAATTTCCTGGGATGCAGCTGTGTCAGAGGTCGTCAAGCAGCTTGGTGATTTGAGAGCACAGGGAAAAGCCGACTCGGTTGGATTGATCACAGGTTCGGACCGCGGAACAGTGCCGCAGCTCTTTGCCAGGTTTATGACCGCATACGGTTCGCCCAATGTAATGCGGACACCATCGATGCTGGATTCTTATGAACTGACCCTGCAACGGATGCACGGCTCTAAGGCACTTCCCGGATTCGATTTTGAAAATGCCGACTTTATTCTCAGCTTCGGCAGCGGGATCATCGACGGCTGGGGGTCACCGGTTAGAATGTTCAAGGCCTTTTCCGGTTGGCGCAGCAACCACGGAAAAGTTGTTCAGATTGAGCCGCGCCTTTCCCGTACCGCCGCCAAATCAGATCGATGGATCCCTGTAAAACCGGGGACCGAAGGGGTTCTGGCGCTGGGGCTCGCCCATGTAATTATTAAAGAGGCATTATACAGCTCTGATTTTATAGATAATTATTCTGTCGGGTTTGAGGATTTAAAGCGGCTGGTTCTTGATAAATACAACCCTGACACTGTCGCCGCGATGACTGCAATCGACACGAAGGATATCGTCACCCTGGCACGGGACTTTGCCGCAGCGTCAAAGCCGTTGGCAATTTGCGGCCGCGGCCGGGGATCTGTTTCCGGCAGTCTTGATGAATTTATGGCCGTGCATGCCTTAAACGCCCTGGTCGGCAATATCAACAAAAAGGGCGGGGTCCGGGCTGTTTCCGAAATTGATTATATCAATTGGCCGGCCGTTCAAATGGATGCCGTTGCTGCCGCCGGTATGCAGCGTGAACGCTTAGATGGCGCCGGAAGCAAAAAGTATCCTGACACTCGCTATCTCTTAGATAGATTGCCCGCAGCCATCAGTTCGACAGAAGAATCTTTACTCCAGGCGCTTTTGGTTACAGGCGCCAATCCTTTGTATACCATGCCGGGCAGCACGGCTGTTAAAAAGGCTATGGCCGGCATTCCGTTTGTGGTAAGTTTCTCTTCTTACATGGATGAAACCGCTCTAAACTCCGACCTTATCCTTCCGAATCATACTTACCTTGAACGCTTTGAAGATGTACCGACACCGTTTGGATTGCAGCAACCTGTTACCAGCCTTGCCAGACCGGTGGTAGAACCCCAGTTTAACACCCGGCATGTTGGTGATGTCGTTATACGCATTGCCAAAGCACTGGGGGGCAGCATGGCCGGCGCTTTTCCGTGGGATGGTTATCAAACCTGCCTTAAAGAGACTTTAGGCCATAAGTGGGAGACTTTAATGACCCAAGGTTTCCGGTTGGACGATAATTACAGGGCACCCGCCGGGCAAATGACGTTTGATACACCTTCCGGAAAATTTGAGTTTGCCAATAAAGAGACCGGCCGGGTGCCGCAATTTGCTCCGATAAAGATTGAGGGCGACGAAAAACTGTACCCTCTGGTACTCGTGCCCTATGATTCCTTCAGACTTGCCAGCGGTTATATCGGTGATCCGCCGTTTGCCGTCAAGACGGTTGAAGATACCGTTCTCAAAGGCAAAGATGTTTTTGTTGAACTTAATCCTGAAACCGCCCGGGCATTACGTCTGGGCGAGGGCCAATATGCAATTTTGAGCACGCCCAGAGGCCAGGCCAAGGTCAAAGTACATTGGTTTGACGGCATCAGGCCCGGCGTTGTCGCTCTGCCGCGAGGGCTGGGCCATACAGCCTATGATAAATATCTGGCAGAAAAGGGTGTAAATTTCAATGAACTCATCGGTCCGGTGGAAGATCCCGGGACCGGCTGCGATGCCGCCTGGGGGATTATGGCAAAGCTTAGTAAAGCATAGTGATTGATGATTGATAATTGACGATTGACGATTAAGACAGTGATCATTATTAAATCTTCAGTGGAAAATCGTCAATTTGAAGAGGTTTCGATGAAAAAAGACAAAAGATATGGAATGGTCATTGACTTGGATAAGTGTACCGGCTGCGGTTCCTGTATGGCGGCTTGTATGGCTGAGAACAATGTCCCTTTCAGAGAGGATGAATCCAATAAACTGCTTAGCATAACGTGGATGCGGGTTTATAAATTGACCAACGGAAAACCTTTTCCGGAAACAGATGTCTGCTATCTTCCAAGACCTTGCATGCACTGCGGGGGGCAGCATGAGGGGCATTCACCCTGCGTATCGGTTTGTCCGGCGACCGCCACGGATTACAGCCTGAAAACCGGGATCGTCAGCCAGATTTATACCCGCTGTTTCGGATGCCGTTACTGTATGGCTTCCTGCCCCTATCATGCCCGTTATTTTAACTGGTGGGATCCGGTCTGGCCCGCTGGTATGGAAAAATACTTAAACCCCAAAGTTTCACCGCGTATGCGCGGTGTCGTCGAAAAATGCAGTTTTTGTTTTCATCGGCATCAGCTGGCCAAAGAAAAAGCGTATATGGAAGGCAGGCGCGAACTTGCAGAAGATGAATATCAGACTTCATGTACCCAGGCATGCCCTGCCGGAGCGATTACATTCGGGGATCTGAACAACCCCAAACATGCTGTTTATAAGAATAAAAAGAATCCCAATGCTTTCCGGCTGCTGGAAAGGCTGGGAACCAACCCCAAGGTTTATTATATATCGAGCCGCGCGTGGGTAAGGCGGTCCGGTGATAATTATTTGGAAAATGAAGCAAAACCCGCAAAGGCCGTCCAACACGGCTAACCGAAGCTATTGTAATGGTTAGGAGCATATAACGTATGGATTCTGCATTAATACCCAAAGGAGTTAAGCGTGCCCCGTTGTGGCAGTTTATTCTGTTTCTCGGTGCTCCCGGTACTGTCGTGCTGGTGGGCGTTTATGCCATGCTGTTGTGCTGGTTTAAAGGTCTTAACCAGACCAACATGAACGATGCTTACGGGTTCGCCCTGTGGATCTGGGCTGACCTTGCGGTGATTGCAGTGGGCGGCGGCGCTTTTTTCAGCGGCTTATTAAGATATATTTTCGGCAAAGATGTATTAAAGAGTATCATCAATTATGCCGTGCTGATCGGTTTTATCTGCTACAGTTCGGCGCTGCTCATTTTAGCCATCGATATCGGGCAGCCATTAAGGGGCTGGTTTATCTTCTGGCATGCCAATGTTCATTCTATGCTGACTGAAGTGGCTTTTTGTCTTTCCTGCTATTTCGGTGTTCTGACTATCGAATATATTCCTTTAATCCTTGAAAACCGCCAGATCGACAAGGTACCTTTTTTCCACAAACTGGGCCACAACATGCACGAAATCATGGCGGTCTTTGCAGCCACCGGGGCGTTTCTCTCTTTTTTCCACCAGGGGTCTTTAGGCGGTGTCGCCGGAGTCCTCTACGGACGACCGTTTGGTTTTCGGGAAGGTCTTTTTATCTGGCCCTGGACCTTTTTTCTCTACACATGGTCGGCAGCGGCCTGCGGGCCGTGTTTTACCATCCTGATTACCAAGATCACAGAAAAAATTACCTGTAAAAAGCTGGTAAAGGATGATGCTATCGAGTTTCTGGCCAAAGTTTCAGGATGGATGATTCTAACGTACATCACTGCCAAGACCATCGATACCTGGTACTGGGCAACCGTGACCGCACCGTCCAAAGGGCTTACATTGATGGATTTTTATTCCAACAACCCCTTCTATGGTATCTGGATTCTTATTGTTGAAATCGTCGTCTGCGGTTTTATTCCCGCGTTTATTCTGATCACCGCCAAGGGGCGTAAAAACAACAAGGCACTGTGGACTGCGGTTATCCTGGCTGTAATAGGGGTTTGTCTTAACCGCTGGGTAATGGTGCTGCAGGTTTTAGCGGTACCGGTTCTGCCTTTTGAAAGCTGGGTCATGTATGTCCCCAGTTGGCAGGAAATTGCCACCACTATCCTGCCGGTGGCCTACGGTATTATCCTGATCGCGGTGTCGCACCGCTATTTGCCGGTATTTCCCCATGAAGCAGAACTTAATCCGCTGCAACCATCGTCTGCTCCGCAACCGGCATCGGAAGCGGTCGAATCACCGATTGAACCGGGGCAGGCATTGACACCGGCAGAAGCCTAAGGGGTTTGGAGGTTAAATTATGTTTCCGTTTAGTTTTGAATGGATCTGGGATATGGGCCATGTGGTTTTTATGGGGGGGCTGTGGTATGCACTCACTATCATGGGTATCGGAATGACATACTGTATAATCAAGGCCGCCCTCGACACGCTTAAGGGAAACGGCGATCATCACCATTAAGATTTGGAATTCATTTGGATTAAAAGCGTTTGTCTCGCCAAGCCGTCGAGGGAGCGCTTTTTTGTTTTTCCATTCGCCAGGTTTAAAACCTTCGCCTTTTAGGCGAAAAGCTTTAGCATCATAATGATTTGCGATTAAGGTTCAAGGTTGAAAGGTTTAGAGGTTCAAAGGTTTAAAGGTTAAGGGTTCAGAGGTTAACCCAGAACCCAGAACGGTGAACCTGGAACCAATCAGTTTAGGTAGAACACAGA
>JAQBHK010000138.1:0-3669 GCA_032127815.1 Desulfobacterales bacterium | reverse complement strand
GGTCGATGATGAAGAGCCGATTGTTCGCATGGAAACGGAAATGCTGGAGCGGCTGGGGTATAATGTTACGGCAAGAACCAGCAGCATCGAAGCCTTGGAGGCGTTTCGGGCATCCCCAGACAAGTTCAATCTTGTTATAACCGACATGACCATGCCCAACATGACCGGTGTTCAGCTCGCCCCAAGGCTTCTGGAGATAAGACCTGACATTCCGATAATTATTTATACCGGCTTCAGCACCAAGATTGACAATGAAAAGGCAGCGGCAGCCGGTATTCGCGGCTATGTCATGAAGCCGGTGGTTATGAGTGAACTTGCCAAAAAGATACGGGAAGTGCTGGATAAAGACTGAAAATTTTATCCTTCGGATGTGTAAGGTTAAAGGTTGTGTTTTGGAATATCAGAAACAAAATGTCAAATGAAGCCGAGAGTCGCCTTTCCATTCTATCAACTAACGCTTTGGATTGCTGCAATTTGTTTTGATGAGCGCCAACATTGCAATGGCAAAACCGGACCTGATCGAAACGGCCCCTCAAGTGCGGACGCGGAGAAGGTGAAGGGAAAGGGATCTAATCCGCGATCAGTCGTTGAGCGTGGCGCCAGGACAGCACCTGTGCATAATATGGCAATCAGAATTACAAATTATGCAAAATGATGGATTCGACTTTTCCCGCCGCCATCATCATTGTGCGGGCAAGTTTTTCGTAGAGAGCATCAGGGCCAAACACAAACCTGAAAAGCCGCCTAAAGCCATAACTATTTTTTGGTATTCCCAGATAGTTTCAGGAGTAATTCTAATTTCCGGCAAAAAAAAGTGCAGATAATAGGTGCAAATTGGGAAAAGAAGGAAAGTGATCAGCAGGTTAACCGATTGATAAATAATAGTATTTTTGATAAACTTAGTGATAAAGAATAACATCTGCTGGGTTTTATATGACTTTTTTAATTCCGATTCAACTTCCTTCAATTCTTTGGCAAGTTTATTGGCCTGAACAAAAGCATCCTTTAACTTTTCCGGATCACTACTTCTTGCTATCGTCTCATTATCATCCATTTTTATCTGAATATTTTTTAATTTCCGAGACATAGCTGCGATTAAATTGCGGTTGGAAAAATTATTGACGACAACCATGCAACTCTTAACACGTGGTCTTAATTTGTTGAGCACCCTCAAGAGTTTCATTCTGCGGTTTTCCAGGTACCTGGACCCCATATCAATAATAGAACTACCGCAATAAATAATATCCAGGCTGTTGAAATAACTGTCAGCCTTTGCCAGTTCTTCAATTTTTAAAAATAGCACCCTGGGATCATTTACCGCTTTCTCTTCTGCAGATAATTGCTTTTCTAATTTTTTTGCTTTCTGTTCGGCTTCTGCCTGAATTTGTTTGGCTTCTGCGCTAGCCTGATTTAATAGATTGTTCAGTTCCGGATAAATTATTTCATTAAAAGCTGCCAATTCCGGATCGATTAAGGCATACAAATAATATTCACGATTATTATTGATAAGCTTGATCAGTCTCCGCAGTGCCTCGGCATTTTTCTGACACCTGAATTGAAATATAATGTCCTGGTAAACGGCCTCAGAACAACCCGGGTCTATGTTCAATATCTTTTTAACGTGATCTTGGGCTTTGTCGAGGTTATTGTTCAGACAGTAAAGGCGTGAAAGCAAAAAATGGGCTAAGATTTTTTGGGGCCTTGTTGCGGCATATTCAAGCGCCTTGCTAAAATAGTGCTTGGCCTTCAGAAAATCTTGGCCCTCAACATTCAAAAACCCCATAGCACAATGGACCCTGTAATCTTGTGGGTGTTTTTCCAGAGCGTTTAATAGTATTGTCTGGGCCTGATCCAGCTTAGAGACTCGCAGACAATCCTGGCCTAACCAGATTAGGCCGCCTTTGGACGTCTCATTTTTGTTTTCCTTAATATTGTTCCAGCTATTCTCCCCGGTTTTCCAAATCAAGCTTGCAAAGCGCAGTTGGTAAACCATTTTGAGCTCACAAAAGCCATGGTAGGCCCATTTAGTTGCTCGGTCTGACCTACTCAAAGACTCAACCCCATCCCCGGCATTTATATCTGTTTTGGTGAGATAATTGAAAAATAATTTGTTTATTTCTTCTAATGGCAAATACCCCATGTCTTGCATAACATGGGTTATCTTTGAGAATTGTTTCGATGGACAACTTGCGGTCAAATGTTTTCTGTCGCCACAGTAATAGCAAGGGGAATATTCCCCTTGAGCCAGAGCGTTCTGGTATAAAAAGAGACCGGGTTCCTTTTGGAGTTGCTCCTTAAGATCTACTTTATAAAAGGATTGGGGATGCTGTTGATCAGGCTTGGGATAAACGGAAAAAGTCTCATTTTCTCCGATGGCTTTATAGGCCGCGAAGGAAATGTAGATGTTTCCCGGTTTGATCTCCTCCCAGTTAACTTTTAGGTCTTCAAGGACCAGTCTGCCGGCTCTCACATAGGTACCGGAATCAACGATTATCTGTAGAGGAAGAAAGGGAGAACTATCTTTTTCAAGCTTTGAGCTGAGAAACTGCATGACATCCATGGACAAAGAGAATGACAAGCAAGGGTCTTTGACAATTAATGCCATAGATTTATCAGCAAGGATATTCTCCTTCTCTATTTTACCTGCCCATAAACTATCCTTGTTTTCAACCAGGCTGTCCCATGCTTTGGCAAAGTGACTTCCACCAAGCTCCCACACCGGCTTGAAATAGAGCAACGTTTTAACATATGGATCAAAAGTTATGGTTTCATCCCAGATTAACTTGTATATGGTCAACCCTTTTAACACATCTTTATTGCTCGGCAAATCGACCGCTTCGAAACGAAGGGACGGTATCCCCTGGGCTTGTTCGTATAATTCATGTGAAACAAAAATCTGATCCCCGCTCGCAAAAGGAAGGAATTTAGCCGCCATATTGACAACATCACCAAATATATCCTTATCTTCAACAATGCCGCCGCCATAATGAATGCACATTCGAATATGAATTTGATAACGGGGATCTTTTTTCTGGTTAAAGCTTTGAAATTTTTGTTGAATTTTTATTGCGGACTTAATTGCCTCTTGCGGATTTGAGAAATAGGCCATGATGGAATCGCCCAAGACCTTGACAACTATGCCGCCATGTTCAACAACGGCCGGAGAAGCCATCTCCTGATGCTGTCTGAGCATTTTACGACCGGCTGTATCACCCTGGGATTTAAAAAAATTACTGGAGCCGACGATATCCGTAAAAAGGACGGCAATTTTTTTTACGGATTCTTCAGAATACTCATCAATCGGCTTCAAAGGGTTGAATTGAGAAGCTTTTATTTGGGAAGCAGTATAAGTGTCCATTGAACCTAATTCGTGTCCATCCATAAATACATTTGAACGCTATGTAGTTTCCGATTCATAAATGAGCAATTTTTTCGATGAGCACGCGTGCAGCGAAGCCTTGGCGAAGACGTAAGACCGCATGTCCCGCTGTTGCGGGGAGGCGTACTTTAAGTACGTCGAGGGCGGCCTCTTTACAAGCCGCAGGCGCAACCCCGAGGAGAATGCCGCTCATCGGGAAAATAGCCATTTATGGATGGAAACCGGCTAATTTATATTATCGGCACTATTAGCAGGAAACTTAAGATCTTATATGGGGATTTATGGAAGCT
>JAQBHK010000137.1:0-3870 GCA_032127815.1 Desulfobacterales bacterium | reverse complement strand
ATTGGCCACTCGCAATTGGTTTTACCACAGCTTAATCGGAACATGTTTTTGACAATCACTATAATCTGCGTTCATTTGCGTGAATTCGCGGTTAATAAAAATCTTTCCCATGTTACGTTTACTGGAGAAAGGCCGCATCCCAGTCTTTCCAGACCGGGTCATAGCCTTTCTCTTTGATAATCTTGGCAACGGCTTCAGCAGAACGGTGATCGGCGATATCAAACTGGGCTTGGGCCTGAACTTCATGAGCATAGCCACCGGGTGCGGTGCAGGATCCGGCGCTCATGGAGGTTATTCCGACAGGGATCAGGTTGTCTCTGAGATAGGCCGGCTCGCGGGTGGATAGAACCAGGCCCGCGTCCGGGAGCAAGAGCCTTAAGGCGGTGATAAGCTGGAGAAACTGGGCGTCTGATACCGGATAAGGAGGTTGAAATTCACCGGCGGCCGGTCTTAGGCGCGGAAAGGATATGGTGATGTGTGACTTCCAAAAATTGCGCAAAAGATAGCGGGCATGCAGCGCCAGAAAAAACCCTTCCACGCGCCAGTTGTTAATTCCTAAAAGAGCGCCGATTCCGATACGGCGAAATCCGGCTTCACCACCCCTTTCAGGCGTCTCCAGCCGCCAGCGGTAGTTGCTCTTGCTGCCGGCCGGATGAACATCGCGGTAACTCTTTTCATTGTAAGTTTCCTGATAGACGATCAGGCCGTCCACCCCGTTTGAAATTAGAGTTTGGTAGTCACCGGTTGGCATGGGATAGATCTCGATCGATATGGAGGAAAAACTGTGACGCAATTTTTGCAATATTTCCGTCAGATACTCCATGGTGACGGCCTGCGGCGCTTCTCCGGACACCAGCAATATATGGCGAAACCCCTGAGCGTGCAGAAAAGAAGCTTCGGCCTCGGCCTGCTCTGCTGTAATTGTCAGGCGGTTGACAGTGTTTTGCATATTAAATCCGCAGTATACGCATGAATTGGTACATTCGTTGGAAAGATAAAGCGGGGCAAACAGGCTGATTACCCGACCGAAACGCTGTTGCGTGAGTCGGTGAGCCCGTTGAGCCATCTCTTCCATGGCCTGTTCCGCCGCTGGAGACAAAAGGCTGATAAATCCATCCATCCCTAAAGATCGAGCCGCAAGCGCCCTGGCCACGTCAGCCGGGGTGCAACGCATGATCTGTTTTTCAATCTCTTCCCAACGCAAGCGGCGTATCTTTTCATAAAAACTCATATTATGGTTGCCTCAAAAAGCCTGTCAAAGGGCTGGAAGCTGCGGCCGCTTTCTGCGGGGTGCTGATCCCTGCCAGAAAGGCTTCACGACCGGCTTGCACCCCTTTTTTGAAAGCCTGCGCCATTAAGGCCGGGTCGGCGGCCACTGCAATCGCCGTATTGACCAAAACGGCATCGGCCCCCATCTCCATGGCTTCGGCGGCGTGGGAGGGTGCTCCCAGTCCGGCATCCACTACTACCGGAATATTTGCCATTTCAATGATGATTTCGATGGATTCTCTGGTTTTAATGCCCTGTTTTGAGCCGATGGGTGACCCCAGAGGCATGACCGTGGCCGTGCCGATATCCTCTAATCGTTTGGCCAAAATCGGGTCTGCATGGATATAGGGCAGCACCACGAAGCCTTCCTTTACCAGGATTTCGGCGGCCTTAAGGGTTTCGATGGGATCGGGGAGCAGATAGCGAGGGTCGGGAGTAACCTCTAATTTGATCCAGGGCTCGCAACCGGCGGCCCGTGCCAGACGGGCCAGCCTAACCGCTTCTTGGGCATCTCTGGCACCCGAGGTGTTGGGAAGCAGAAGATAACGGCTGGTGTCGATGGCATTCAGAAGGTCATCGTCGGGATTTTCCAGATCCACCCTTCTCAAGGCTACGGTGACAATTTCAGCACCCGAGGCCTCGATGGCCTTTCGCATAATATTATTAGAAGAAAATTTTCCGGTACCCATCAACAATCGTGAAGAAAACTTGCGGCCTGCGATAATCAGAGCATCTTCCATTTTAACTTACCTTTTTAATAAAAAAACCGTTTCCGATTAAGGAAACGGCTACCGGTAAGAACAGAAAAGATTCCGCGCTTACAGCCGTTTCCCTCCGTTGGCATTATCCACGTCAGGTCTTAAGGGTATTTTCTCAGCTCGGATATAAGAGCACCCCTAACGACTATTAATACAATGTGTTAAACATAATTGAATGATCGTCAATTGTCAAATATTGGTTTTTTAAAGACCTCTTAGGTATAGCGCTTAAAAATTAATGTGGCGTTTGTACCCCCAAAGCCGAATGAATTCGTGAGGACAATATCAATTTGGGCTTTCCGGGCTTGATCGAAGATATAATTCAAACCTTTGCATTCTTCGTCAATACGCTCGAGGTTCAGAATCGGCGGGACGATATTATCCCGGATAGACAATACGCATAAAGCCGCCTCAACAGCTCCTACCGCTCCCAGACTGTGCCCAAGCTGAGATTTGTTCGCGGTGATGAAAGGCTTCTCCTGGCCGGCCCCAAAAATCTCTTTGAGGGCTTTTGCTTCGTTAATATCGCCTTTCGGGGTGGAAGTTGCATGGGGGTTGATCAAATCGACATCTTCCGGACGGATTCCGGCATCTTTAAGGGCTAGGCGTATGCACCGGATCGCTCCGTCAATATCAGGGTCTGTAATATGGCTGGCATCCCCGGTCATGCCGCAGCCAACCATTTCGGCATAAATTTTGGCCCCCCTGGCCAGGGCATGTTCCAGCTCTTCCAAAATTAGAACCCCCGCTCCTTCTGCCATAATAAAGCCGTTGCGATCTTTATCAAAGGGGCGGGAGGCCGATTGCGGGGTTTTATAATTAGACGACAACGCCTTGAGGGCATGAAAGCCCGCAACCGTAAGAGGTGTAATCGAAGCTTCCGCTCCCCCGCAAAGAATCGCATCTTCTTTGCCGATTTGAATGCGCTGAAACGCCTCCCCGAGCGCGTGGGCTCCGGAAGCACAGGCTGTAGAGATACAGGCGTTGATGCCTTTGGCTTTAAAGGAGATGCTGATATTACCGGCCGCTAAATTCGGAATTTCACGTGGGATTAAAAATGGCGACACTTTTTTCCCTGCTAAAAGACGCAGGTGTTCGCTTTCCAAGGTTTGTATTCCGCCTTGCCCCGTACCGATAATAACGCCGACACGATTAGGGTCAATGTCGCCATTCTCCAACCGCGCGCCAGAATCAGCCACCGCTTCCAAGGCCGCTGCATCGGCAAACTCAATAAAAGGATCCATATATTTTGTCTGTTTTAAATCCTCTTTAGAAAAAGCAGGCTTTCTTTGCCGGATGATATCTTTAATATTGAAGCCTTTAACTTCCCCGGCGATCAAAGGGAATTCGTCTGACAATTTATATGTAGCTTTGATTTTTTCTAAATCACCCCAACCGGCAATCCGGTCGATGCCGGAGCGGCCATCGAGAATGGCCTGCCAGGTTGAAGGCACATCTAAACCTAACGGCGTTACCAGACCCAAACCGGTCACGACCACTCTTCTTAGCACTAGCGTTTTTCTCATGGTTCTCATTCCTTGTCGGGAGCACTGCCGACGGGAGTAGGGCGTTTTTTGGTGCGGCGGCGCCTTTTTTTCTTCTTTGCGGGGCCATCTGAAGTAGTTTGCATCTTGGGTTCGTCCTCTGACTTTGATTCCGGGCCAAAACCGAAAAGACTGCCCGGGTATGAGCCGGCCCGGGGTTTTTCCGGAGCCGGTGCGCTTTGCTTGGGTCTGCCTACGTGCGGCGGCTTGAGTATGTCTTCGTGCGGCGGCTTGAGTATGTCTTCGTGCGGCGGCTTGGGTATGCCTCCGTCCGGCTGCTTGGGTATGCCTCCGTGCGG
>JAQBHK010000136.1:0-6684 GCA_032127815.1 Desulfobacterales bacterium | reverse complement strand
AAGTTCATCACCTCGGGCAGTTGCAGCACACCGCTCACCGCGCCCTTGAAGGTGACCTCCAGCCCGTCGAGGATCCAGGTCACGCCAAGCGCGAGCACCACCAGCCAGTGGAAGCGGCTCCACGGCAGCCGGTCGAGCCGCGCGGGGATCTGCGTGCTGATGATGTCGCTCATGCGAGTGTTGTTACACCAGAGGTGGGGTCGCGCACAAGGGCGGGCGATTTCGAATCGCGCGGAACCTTTGCCGCCGCCAAGGAGTCAGGTTTGGGGACAAAAAGGATGCCGATGGACGGATTGGCAATGTAGAGGCCGTTGTCGCGGCCAAAGATAGTAACGGTAGGGCCAACGGGAATCACGGCAATCAGAACTATGGCGGCGGTGATACTGATGGCAGGCGCTAAAACAAAGACGGCCTTGTCGGCGTTCTCCGGGATAACATCCTCTTTGAAAAAGTTCTTGATACCATCTGCAATCGGCTGCAGGAGTCCATGAAATCCCACCCGCATGGGGCCGTATCTCAACTGCATATGTCCCAGCGCCTTGCGCTCCAACCAGGTTGTGTACGCTGCGATAAAAAGGGTCACACTAAATACTATAAGAATTTTGATTACCGGGATGATCAAATATTCAACCATCTGCATTACTCCCTCATAAAGCTTTTTTAATCTTGACTGCGCTGACTTTATATCCGGGTATCTTTGCCACCGGACACGTATGTGTATGTGTCAGAATATTGGCCGCGGCTTCGTGGAAATGAAACGGCACAAAAACCGTTCCCACGCCGGTACGCTCCGATAGCCATGCTTTGATTTTTATGCTGCCCCGTTTTGAGGTTATTTCCAGATACTCCCCGTCGGATACATCCAGATTTTCAGCATCCTTCGGGTTTATTTCCACAAGAGGTTCCGGGCAAAGACGGTTCAGGCCGGTGCCTCGCCGTGTCATGGTCCCGGTGTGGTAATGCTCTCCGACACGGCCCGTATTGAGGAAAAACGGGTACTCGTCATCGGCAACCTCAAAGGGCGGAATGTAGTCAATGGCAAAGAAAAGACCCTTGCCTCTGGCAAACTGCCCGATGTGAAGAACCGGTGTTCCCGGATGCTCTACGTTCGGACACGGCCAGTTAATGCCATTCTTTGCGATCCGCTGGTAAGTTATACCCGCGTAGCTTGGGGTCACCAGGCGCAGCTCCTCGAATATTGCTTCCGCACCGACCGCAGGCATGGTATAGCCCATCCGTTTTGAGATTTCGCTGATGATCCAGGCGTCGTCTCGGGCTTCTCCCGGGGGGTCAACAGCCTTGCGCACCCTCATTACCCGGCGCTCGGTGTTGCTAAACGTTCCGTCCTTTTCCGCAAAGCAGGCGGCCGGCAAAACAACGTCGGCCAGTTTTGCGGTTTCGGTAAGGAATATATCCTGGACGACCATAAATTCGAGTTTTTCGATACAGTGTTCTATATGATGTAAGTCGGGGTCACTCATCATGGGATTTTCACCCATAACATATATCCCTTTTATTTGCCCCGTCTCGGCTTTAGAGAACATTTCAGTGACGGTCAGGCCGATATTGGACGGAAAGCCGTCCACCTGCCAGGCTTTGGCAAATTTTTTCCTGACTTCATCGCTGGCAACCGGCTGATAGGCCGGAAAAACATTGGGCAGGCCGCCCATGTCACAGGCGCCCTGGACGTTGTTCTGGCCGCGCAGCGGATTAACCCCGCCGCCCTCCTTGCCCACATTACCGCAGAGCATGGCCAGGTTGGCAAGCGACTTGACATTATCCGTACCGGAAGTGTGCTGGGTTATCCCCATGGTATAAAGAATTGATCCGGGATCGGCCTTGGCAAACAGCCGGGCCGCCGCATAAAGATCTTCTTTGGCGATCCCGGTAATGGACGACACGTGTTCCGGGGTATATTTTTCAACACAGTTTTTCAGCGCCTCAAAATCTTCGGTACGCTCATCGATGTAAGCCTGGTCCTGCAGGTTCTCTTTAATAATTATATGCATCAGCCCGTTTATCCAGGCAACATCGCTGCCCGAACGTTGCTGCAGCCACAGGGTCGCATGATCAACAATGTCAATACGTCTGGGATCGATCACAATAAGCTTGGCCCCGCGTTTTGATACCGCCTCATAAATATAATTGGCAATAATCGGGTGATTGTCCGTTGTGTTGGTCCCGGTGATCAGAATAACTTCTGATTTGAGAACATCGCTGAAAGGGTTTGTCATGGCTCCGCTTCCAAACGTGGCGGCAAGACCTGCCACCGTTGAAGAATGTCAGAGCCGGGCGCAGTGATCCACATTGTTTGTTCCGATCACCGCGCGCATGAATTTTTGAAAAAGATAGTTTTCCTCATTGGTAACCTTGGCGGAAGTAAGCCCGGCTAAACTGTCCGGGCCATACTCGTCACGCAAAGCGCCAAACTTCTCGGCCACCGTATCAAGGGCCTCTTCCCAGCTTGCCTCTCTTAGAGCACCGTTTTCTCTGATAAGCGGTGTTTTAAGGCGGCCGGCGTCCTCGATGAACTCATATCCGAAGCGCCCCTTGACGCACAGGCTGCCCAGGTTTGGGGCCAGGTCGACATCGGTTGTCACTCCGATAACCCGGTTGTCCAAAACATTCAGATCCAGCTGACACCCGCACCCGCAGTAGGTACATGTGGTTGTAACCCTGTCGACCAGCCAGGGCCTGCCCTTGTATTTGCTCAGATTTTCGGTCAAGGCACCGGTGGGGCATACAGAGAGGCATTCCCCGCAGGAGACGCATTTATCAGCATCCACAACAGCAAGCCTTTTATTTTCGTCTTCGCCTTGTATCTCTAAGACTCCAATTCCCTTAATATCCCGGCATGCTGTAGCGCAGCGTCCGCACATGATGCATCTTTCCGGCCAGTAGCGGATAAGTGTCGTGGAGTAAATGTCTTTCCTTTGTTCCTTGCGGGGCTCAAAAGGCGCTTTGTCGATACCGAATTCGTATACAATATTCTGAAGGTCGCATTCCCCGGCCTTGTCACATACAGGGCAGTCAAGGGGGTGGTGTTTCAATATTTTTTTCAGGTTTGCCGTGCGCTGCTCATGGAGGGGTTTGGAATCCGTGGTGACAACCAGGCCGTCGGCAGCGGCTGTGTTGCAGGAACAGACAGCCTCTTTTTCTCCTTCAACCGCAACAATGCACATATTGCATGACCCGATAGGCGGCAGCCGCTTGTGGTAACAGAGAGTGGGGATGCGGATACCTGCCTGTTCAGCAGCCTCGAGAATCGTCGTCCCTTTGGGAACCTCAACCTCACTTCCGTCGATCGTTAACCTGACCATGCTCATCTTTCCCTTTTCCGGTCATAGATATAAATGTATAGTGTTCCTAGTCCGTTGTCAGTGGTCTGTTGCATGCTCATTTTACAAAACTTAGATCAACCGTAGAGCTTTACGGTTATTCTTTTTCAACGGACAACTATCAACGGGCGTTCCTAATAAAGGCGGCATGTCTTTTTAACCAACCCTCAGGCAGGCAAAAGGTTCAGCCGTTTTGATCTTATCGGTCAATTTCTCCTAAAACCACGTCAATGCTTCCTATGATGGCAACGGCATCCGCCATCATATGCCCCACCAAAAGGCGGGAAAGAGCTCCGGCCAGATAAAAAGACGGAGACCTTATTTTAAGCCTGTAAGGATGTTCGCTGCCGTCGCCGACCAGGTAAAACCCGAGCTCGCCTTTGGCCCCTTCAACAGACTGATATACCTCTTGATCAGGAGCGACAGGACCCTTTGTCTGGATCATGAAGCGCCGAATCAGCGCACTGATATCCTTTTGCACTGCGCCTAAAGCAGGATTGCTTACCCAGGGATTGTCAACCATTACCGGCCCTTCAGGCAGATTTTCAATGGCCTGATCGATAATTTTAAGGGATTGGCTGAACTCTTCCATACGAACCAGGTAGCGGTCGTATACGTCCCCCTTTTCTCCTACAGGTATTTGAAAATCAAAGTCGTCATAGCTGCTGTACGGGTGTGCCTTGCGTACGTCATAGGCCACCCCGGACCCTCTCAGGCTTGGTCCGGTAAATCCATAGTTGACAGCATCTTTGGCCGAAACGGTCCCTATGTTCATGGTCCGGGTCGTCCATATCTTGTTTTCGGTTAAAAGCGTATGGTAACCGGCAAGCCCCTTGGGGAACCATTTTACAAAATCGCGAACCTTTTGAATGAATGCCGGCGTGGTATCATGCGCCACACCGCCGATGCGGAAAAAAGTGGGCGTCAGCCTGTAACCGGATATCTCTTCATTGATGCCCATGATCATTTCCCGGTCCCTGAAGGCGTAAAAGACGACGCTCATTGCCCCTATGTCCAGGGCATGGGTGCCGAGAAAGAGGTGGTGGCCCATTATCCGGGAAAGCTCTGCCATAATGACCCTGAGATACTGGGCTCGTTTGGGCACCTCGATGCCCATTAATTTTTCCACGGTTACGCAGTAGCCCATATTGTTTGCCGAAGCTGATGCATAATCGAGCCTGTCGGTGAGGGGAATTACCTGTTGGTAGTTCCGGCTTTCAGCAATTTTTTCGATCCCACGATGCAGGTAACCGATGCGGGGTTCTGCGCTTACAATCGTTTCACCGTCGAGTTCCAGCACAATGCGGAGCACACCGTGTGTCGCCGGATGGTGGGGCCCCATATTCAGGGTCATTGTTTTTCCTTCAGCCATGGTCTCTACACTCGTCTTTCACTATGATATTTGACATCGTTTAGGGGTAATCCTCAATGGTTTCAGGATCAAACGGCTTGTCAAAGTCCTTGCCCTCTAAAGGAAAGTCCTTGCACAACGGATGCCCCTCAAAGTTTTTCCAGGTAAGGATGCGTTTTAAGTCAGGATGGCCTGAAAATGTTATCCCCATAAGGTCATAGACTTCTCTTTCCGCCCAGTCGGCCGAGTGCCAGATGCTGCTTACACTCGGAACTTCTTCACCTTCGCCCGCCTCAAGCCTGACAATCAGCCGGCTGAAGTCCTGTGTTGACATGAGAATGTATACCAGATCAAAACGGGGCTTTCGGGAAGTTCTGTCAATTGACAGTATGTCGAGAAGCAGGTCAAAAGGCAGGTCACTGTTGTCATGCAGAATGCGCATGGCTTCAACAAACTCGCTTAGCGCCAAAGTGATCTCTTGTTGGCCGTTATTTTGGCCTTCTTTTATAACCGCTTCCGGAAATTTATTTTGGATATTTTGGATAATGTTTTTGTAACTCATTCGCTTTGGTCCCTTTTGCAGGTATTATCCTTGAAAGTCCGGATACTTGTCCAGTTTTTCCGTCCTGATCTTTTCCTGAATTTTCATCAGACCGGCCAGCAGGGCTTCAGGCCGGGGAGGACAACCGGGTATGTAAACATCCACAGGCAAGATCTGATCTACGCCTTGAACCACGGAATAGCTCTGAAAAACCCCCCCGCAGGAAGCACAGGCTCCCATGGCGATCACCCATTTGGGGTCTGCCATCTGATCGTATATTCTTTTGACCATAACCGACATCTTTTTGGTCAGCGTACCGGCTACAATAAGCAGGTCTGACTGTCTGGGTGACGGTCTAAAGACCTCCGAGCCGAACCTGGAGATGTCGTAATCGGCCAGTGTGGTTGCGATCATCTCAAGGGCACAGCACGCCAGGCCGAACGTACAAGGCCACACAGAATTGCTCCGTGACCAGTTAACCACTTTTTCAAGATTTGTAACCAGAAAGGTGTCACCTTGCAGGTGGTTTTCTATTCCCATTCCAGTGCTCCCTTTTTCCATACATAAGCATAGCAGATCAGTAGAATCAGCATAAAAACAAACATTTCCGCAAATCCGAACAGACCGAGTTTCTTGTAATAGACGGCCCACGGATACAGAAAGACGCATTCAAGGTCAAAAACAAGGAAGAGTAACGCGATGATATAAAATTTGACAGGAGTCTCGGAGTACTGGGCACCCTCGCTTGGAAGACCACATTCATAAGACTCGGTCTTGACTTTAAAGCGGCGCTTGGGGCCAAGAATGCTTGAAAGAAAAATAGTTACTCCGCCGAAGCCCGCGGCGAGAATTAAGACATATAAAATAGGATAATACTCTGTCAGCATATCTGATCGTGCCTCCGCATCCTGTTTTTTCAGGCGGCACCCGTTATGCTGTTTTCTGCAAAAAACTTATTTTACAGCACCCCGGTACAGCCGTAAAAAATTATAATCATACACTTTATTATAAGAGAAAAGCGTAACGCAACCGTATAGAACACAATCAAGGCCGATTCTATATCTAAGATAAAAGGGAGGGTCAAGGAAAAAATGAAAAGCCGGCAAAGTATGATAAATATGATAGGGAGCAAGATTTTTTAACAGGGCTAAAAGACCTGTACAATTACTGTTCTGCCTGAAGCGCTGACGTATAAAAATTATCTTTTTGTTAAATGCATAACACAAAAGCTGCAAAAATCTATCGACAAAAAAACTTTTTTGATATAAAAATAGCCAATTATTCAGCAAGCTCGAGGATACTAAACTAATCGGTTCTAGGTTCTAGGTTCAGGGTTCTAGGTTCAGAGGTTATAGCATCTTGACATTACTTAACGTTACAACTCAATGTCAGGATTGGTCTATCGCACCCATTGGGTGCGAATTGCTTGCCGCCTCTATAGAAGCGTAACTCTT
>JAQBHK010000135.1:0-13793 GCA_032127815.1 Desulfobacterales bacterium | reverse complement strand
GCTCTATGCTTATTACTCCCTGCTCTTTGCCCCATGCTCCCCACTCTAGACTCCATGCTCTCTTTGTTTGGATCAAATGCTTAAGAAGGCTTTTGCTTTAATAATCTCAATTCCTTGGTAATTTTCTATATTCAACAAATGATGATCGCCGGAAACAATATAATCCGCTTCGCCTTCAAAAGCACATGCCAAATATTTATTGTCTGTAGGATCATCCTCTATTACTTCAACCGTTTCATTTCCTTCAACAATCCAGGCAAACATTAAGATATCATCAAAATATGCGTCAATTTCTTCAGCGGTCTTCCGATGGTATTTTTTAATTTTGGGATAGAGCAAGATACGTTTTATCTCTTTAATGACAGAGGGAGATATAATCAATTCCACTTGGTTTTGTTGGACCAAATCAAGAATTTTACCGGGATTAGAATCAGGCTTTATTAGAGCGCTGGCAAAAAGGTTGGCATCGAGAACAATTTTCACTAAAACAATTATCCTTGAGAGAGTTCCACTTTTTTGGCTGCATATGTGGCTTCTTCTAATATGTCATCCAATATTTTAGGATCTTCTGCTGCAAAAGAATCACTAATTTTGGACATGTTTTTAAAAAACCGCTGTCTGGCTTTATCCATCTGTTTGAATTTTTTAACAGGAATAATTGCCACCATGGGTGTTCCCTTTCTTTCTACAATATAGCTATCGTTCTTGAATGATACTGCATTCATTATCGTGCCAAACATTTGACGGGCTTTGAGAGCTGTAACTACCTTTAATGTCATTTAATATCTCCTTTTAAACTATGTCAATTGATATAGTTATATCTTACCGGCAGGGTATGTTTAGTGTCAATAAAAAGTTCAGATAAAGTTGGTTTTGATTGGTTTGTGTTGGAGTTTTGCTTTTATACCATCCATCCCGGCAAAAAAATAAGTTCTCCATTAATGTCAAACAGTTCTTGAGTAACGACTATTTGCTTAATTTTCGGTTAGGTTTTAGAAAAAGCTCTTAGGCAGGCTGTTTTAAACGAGTATTTGGAGCAAACTTCACTTCAAGGGCACAATTTTGTTCTCCAGTCAGGATATAAATAAAAATACCTGTGGAAGGCCACACAGCTCCGCCCTTTGAATTACACAACAAGATCACCTTTAACATACTGTAATTAATAAGTATGTACTTGTTATCTTTCCCGGTGTCCCGTCTATAACTTAAACTAGCTAAATATATATTGACACGCTGTCTATGTCAAACGATAACGCCTACATTTGTTGAAAAATAAGGTTGTTACGATGTAATACTTCTGGAAAAGCTTTTTTTCAATGATTGGCCGGCATCAAAGGCAAGGCTTAAAAGGGCTGGAATTAAAAAGATGGTAAAGACCGTTGAAATCAGAAGGCCGCCTACAACCACGCTTCCGAGTCCCCGGTAGAATTCGGAGCCTGCGCCGGGAGCAAGCACCAGGGGCAGCATGGCCGATACGGTTGTAATAGCGCTCATATAAATTGGACGGATACGGGTACGAACCGATTCGGTAATTGCGTCACGGGGCAGCATGTTGCCGTCACGCATATTATTTAAGGTTTGATGGACGATCAGGATGGCATTGTTGACCACGGTTCCGACCAAAATCACAAAGCCCAGCATGGTCAGGATGTCCAGGGGTTGATAGGTAATAAAAAGATTGACTAAAAAAATGCCCACGAAACCACCGGCCGCAGCCAGCGGCACGCTGAAGAGAATAATAAGAGGATAGAAAAAATTCTCGAACAGGGCCGACATCAATAGATAGCTGATCACGATCGCCAGGATAAAATTCCACTTCAACGCCTTGCGGGTACGCGTCAAATCGTCGGCGGTACCGCCTAGGTTGATGCTGTATAGGCTTGACAGGGTGCCGCCGGCCTTGATCGGATCGACCACTTTTTCGCTGACAATGGCCATGGCGGTCTCTAAAGCCATCTCCCGGGTGGGGATCACCTGGATCGTTATGGCCCGTTGAGAATCGATATGATTTATCTGGGCAGGCCCTTCCTCAAGACTTATTTCAGCCAGTGAGCCCAGGGTAACTTTCTCGCCGGTGGGTGCTATCACCGGGAAGCCGGCCAGATCCTGAGTGCGCTCAAGTTTCCCTTCCCGACTTTTCACGACCAGATCGATCTCGTTACCGAAAAAGCGATAATTGCTGGCTTTGGCACCGTCCACCAAGGCATCCACCGTAACCCCCAAATCAGTGGTGGTTATGCCGAGGCGGGTTAATCGATCCCGATTGGGAATGACCCGCATCTCCGGGTTTCCCAGGTCCAGACCCGGAATCGGTCGTATCTGGGCCCCCGGCAATGCCTGGGATACTCCGCCGTAAATTTGCCGTCCAAGGCTTATCAATTGAGAAAGATCCGGACCTTTTATCTCTATTTCGATGGATCGGCCTTCACCAATATTGCTTGAAAACAGACTGGGCTGTTGAACAATCGCTATCATGCCGGGAATTTTTTTGAGTACACCGTAAATATAGGGTAACAGTTCTCGAGTTCTTTCCTGAACTTTGGAAATAATACCCATAAAGACCTGCTGCCCCCTGGCAACATAGAAAAAATTACTTACCGGCGGCAGTTTCAGCTTCTCGGCGACTTCGCTATGCGCGTCACCTACTTCGACTAAAGGCAATATATCCGCTTCCACTATTTCGGCAATATCTTGGAGTTCATCAAGATTGTAGCCGGGCGGCGGCAGTAAAATTCCAAACAGCATCTCACGGTTTCCTTCCGGCAGGTACTCGGTTTTCGGAACCAGCACCCAGACGGTTCCAACCGATATAACGACCATCAGAACGACAACGGCAACACGGACCGATACACGCCCGCACATCCAGTAGATAAATTTTGTAATGCTACCGACAAACCTTTTGGCAAAACCGGCAATCAAGCCGGCATTTGACCGTGACGGGTTAGCAGCCTTGACCTTACCCAGAATTCTCGCTGAAAGTGTCGGAATAACCGTAATCGAAATAATCAAGCTTAATATTACGGCACTGCTGATGGCGATGGCAATGTCACGAAAAAGCTGCCCGGCCTCTTCTTCCACAAAAACAATGGGAAGGAAGACAGCGGCGGTGGTGAGGGTGCTTGATAGAACGGCCCCCCAAACTTCAACGGTACCGTCATAAGCGGCCTCGACACGCGTCTTGCCCATCTCCCGGTGACGAAATATGTTTTCAAATACCACGATGGAATTATCGACCACCATGCCGACGGCAAAGGAAAGGCCCGCCAGGCTGACGACATTAATATTGCGCCCCATAAGAGTCATCACTAAAAAAGTCCCGATAACGCTGATGGGGATCGCCACCGCCACGATCACCGTGCTGGCAAAATTTCTTAAAAAAATCAACAGTACAATTACAGCAAGGGTCCCCCCCAAATATATGTTATTTTTGACCAGGTTGATGGCACTGTAAATATAATTGGTTTCATTATAAACCTGTTCTAGAACAAGATTTCTTTCTTTTAATATGCTGCCGTTAAGTTCCTCCAAAACCTGCCCCAATCTTTCCATGACGACAAGAACATTGGAGCCTGGTTCACGCACAGCGTTCATGACAATTGTCGGAGTGCCGATATGACGAACCACCAGTTCAATATCTTCGTAACCTAGCTCCACCCTGGCAACATCCCCCACGGCAACCGGAATGCCGTTGACCCTTTTGATGATAACTTGGGCAACTTCCTCAACGCTCTTGTACTCGCCCACCGTGCGGGCGATATAGCGCCGTTTACCCTCCTCGAAGTTACCGGCGCTGATATTCTTGTTCTCAACATCCAAAGCTCGCATCAATTCGGGAATCGTTACTCTCCGGGCGGCAAGGGCGTCGGGATCAACAATTACCTGCATTTCCCGATCCTGGCCACCGTAAATGTTGGAAGATGCGACCCCTGAAATTCTTTCAAGACGCGGCTTTACATGCTCATCTATAAAATCGTATTCGTGACTGAGCACCCCTTGATAGCCTTCCCGCGCTCCTAATATCATCCACGCGATCGCCTTTTCACGTCTGCCGCCGGACTTTATGACCGGTTTTTCCACGTTGTCCGGATACTTTTTGACTTTCTCGAGTTCGTTCGACACCTTGAGCAGGGCCTCGGTGTTATCCGTACCGATTTCAAACATAAGGTTGATGAAAGCGCTGCCGTCCTGGCTTTCGCTTTTCATCTCCTGAAGCCCTTCCATGCTCTTGAGTTCTTCTTCCTGAGCATCGACAATCTCACGCTCTACTTCCAGGGGACTGGCACCGCGCCAATCGGTAAGAACGGAGATTTCAGGAAGATCAACGTTGGGAGTCAGCTGAATGGGAATTCTGAAAAGGGAAATAATACCGAACAGAACCAGCAGAATCACTCCAACTGTAACGGTAACCGGCTTTTTTATGGCGGCATCAACAATTTTCACATTTCACCACTAACTCTACAGGAACAATTCATCACGAATTCGTGATTCTTATTTTATAACACTCACCGGCTGCCCGGGTCGGAGGCGTTCATTTCCGCGAATCACAACCTTGCTGCCGGGCGCCAACTTTCCTTCAACCGCAACATTTCCATCATAATAGCCGATGATATTAACCGGAACCGGTATGGCTTTATTGTCGTTAACCATAAAAACCAGGCGGTTGTCGCCGGCGGTAACGATAGCATCTTTGGGAACCAACAAGGCATTTTGTTGGTCGGCCAGTTTAAACATAACCATGGCTTCCATGCCGCTTTTGATCTTAAAGCCAGGATTTTCAAGGTTTATCTTTACCGGAAAAGTTCTGGACTCAGGATCTCCCTGAGGAAGGACTGCATATATTCTGCCCGTTTGCAGATCATTTGAAATGCTTCTTACTCTTACCTCGACCTCCCTCTTAGGGGTGATCATCACCGCATAACGTTCGGGTACGTCCACGGATATTTGAATTTTTCCAAGATCCGCCAGATCAACCACCGCTCCGCCGATATTAATCCATTCACCGACCTGGGTATGCTCTTTGGCAACAAAGCCGGAAATCGGCGCAACGACCTTTGTTTGATTTATTTCATATTCAAAACGTTCTATGTCTGCTGCGCTGCGCAGCAATTCCTGGGAAAAAGCCCGGTGATTATAAAACGCCTCATCATAATTTCTGGCCGCGATACTGTCAGCATCTTTAAGCCGGCCGTATCTTTTAAATTCTTTTTCAGCAAGCTCCAGCTTAGCCCTGATCGCCTCTCTGGCAGCCACCGCGCCTTTCAGGCGAATCTTACGTTCATTAGATCTCAACCGGACCAGCAAATCTCCTTTGTTGACAAAATCGCCTTCTTTTACGGGAAAATATTCAACCACCCCGGACACTTCTGCCGCCACAGTACTCGTTGCAACAGCTTCCGTGGTCCCGACCAGCGTTATCTGGTTTGAAACCGCCTTTTGTTCTACCAGGGCGACTCGAACCGGTTTGGGCGGTGGCTCTTTGCTTTTGTCTTCATCTCCGGCCACAAGATTTGAGGCCGAAGCTAAGAAAACCAACCCCATTATCAACAAATATTTAGTAAATCGCAACGTTAACAAAACTCTCGGCATTGATCACCTCTTTAACAAAGCTTGAACTGCACAGCGAGCGCATTCCCCGTAGCTTGCTGCGGGGTTAGCGAGCGAATCAAAAAATTAATAGAATTCCTTACAGTCGCTGCGAAGCACTGCCACAAGGCAGAACATTCCCTGCAGCTTGCTGCAGGGAATGTTCTAACGCTTGCCGGCCTGGATATTACCGGGTTCTCGAAACAGGGTGAATCCAACCCTTCCAGTCTCACTAGCAGCAAAAAATATCAAAAAGGTAATTTATATCCAATATCAAAGGTAGTCAAGAAATAAACCTTTTTCCTTCTTCCTTGACCAAAACCTTCAAGTATTGGATATTCACTTGCCCAGACCATATCCTGTGTTATATTGTATACAATCGCTTCACGATTCTATGTAACGCGGCTCCGCTGCTATAAATTTGAAAGGATGTATCTATGAAAATAGCAATCAGTGGTAAAGGGGGCGTCGGCAAAACAACATTTGCAGCGCTTTTGATCCGAACCTTGAATGAACGTGGCAAGCATGTATTGGCAATAGACGCCGATCCGGATGCAAACCTGGCCGCAGCACTCGGCATCCCCGATGCGGATAAAATAACGCCCATCGCCGAGATGAAAGACCTTATTTTTGAAAGAACCGAAGCAAAGCCCGGAAGCATGGGCGGATTTTTTAAACTGAATCCCAAAGTAGATGATCTGCCCGATGCCCTGTCTGCAAGACTTGGCAATATCAAATTGATGCGACTTGGCGGCATTAAAAAGGGAGGATCCGGTTGCCTTTGCCCGGAAAGTACCCTTTTAAGAGCTCTGATGACACACGTTGTCCTTGCAAGGAACGAAGTCGTAATCATGGATATGGAAGCGGGGATTGAACACTTGGGAAGAGCTACCGCTTCAGCTGTAGACAAACTTATCGTCGTGGTGGAACCGGGACGTCGCAGTATAGATACCGCCGGCCACATTAACAAGCTCGCATCTGAAATCGGGCTTAAAGCTATTGCCGTGGTGGGCAACAAGATCCGCAGCAAAAAAGATGAAGAGTTTTTGCAAAAGCATCTCAAAGATTTTGAGTTTATCGGATTTATCCCCTATGACGATGCTTTAATCGAGGCTGACCTGAATGGCGTTTCACCGTTTGATGTCGGCTCGACAGCAACAACAAATATAATCGAAATAATCTCTAAGCTGAATTTCTCATGAAGAATTAATTCTTCATCCTGCGGGTCCCGCTAAAAGCGCGATGGGGAATCCGGGATAGGCTGTAATGAAACAACGCAAAAGGTATCCCGCAAGATCAAAGTATAGCTTCAAGAAAAAGCCCAAAACCGTTAAAATTAAACCTGGGGCCGATGCCGTCCTGAAAAAGGTTTTTGCCGCCATTGGTGTGCCGGATAAAACACCCTTCAAACCGGATTCTTTTCAGCTTGAGGCTCTCGCGGCAATTGAAAAGGCCGACTGCCTGGTTACAGCTCCCACCGGAGCCGGTAAAACCTGGATAGCTCAAGAGGCTATTGCCCGGATTCATGCCGAAAAAGGCAGATCCTGGTATGCTTCTCCTTTAAAGGCTCTCACCAATTCAAAATATTCCGAATTTTCAAAAATATTCGGTGCAGAAAACGTCGGCATTTTAACCGGTGACCGCAAAGAAAACTCCGAGGCACCCGTTATTGTCGGGACAACCGAAATTCTGCGCAATCAGCTCTATGATGCCATGCACACGGGAACTGTTTTGGGCACCGATTTTGTCATCCTTGATGAGGCCCATTTTTTGGGTGACGAAGACCGGGGCGTTGTCTGGGAAGAGATCATGATCTACCTCCCCTTCAGAATACCATTGCTTTTACTTTCGGCCACCATCGGCAATGCCGGTCACATTGCGGACTGGCTGTCGTCAATCCGCAAAAAAAAATGTGTTGTTGTCGAAGAGACAAAACGGCCGGTGCCGCTTTACCCTCTTTTTTTTCATCCAACCGGGACGCTCCTGCCGTTTGTTTCCCCAGGTAGTTCTCCCAAAAAAATCAGACTCTACAAAAAGGTCGCTGCTTATGCAAGCAGCAAGCGCCCCCTCTTTTTGGCACCGCCCCGCAAACTTCCCCCTTTTGGTGATATCATGCGGGTTTTAAAAAAATATCGCCTGTTGCCGGCCATATTTTTTCTTAAATCCCGGGCTGATTGTGACCACGCCCTTGATCTTTGTCACGACGACCTGATACACGACCGGAATCGAAAAGAAAGACTCAGCCGCAGAGTTGACACGCTTGTGTCTCAAAACCCTCATATTGCCGGACACCGCCAGTTGTGGCATCTTGAGCACCTAGGTGTGGGAGCTCATCATAGCGGACAGCTGCCGGCATGGAAACTGGTTTTGGAGACCCTGATGACCGAAGGGATGTTAGATGCTGTCTTTGCGACATCCACAGTTGCCGCTGGAGTAAACTTTCCGGCTCGCACGATTGCTTTTCTCAATTCAGACCGCTTCAACGGCCAAGACTTTGTTGCGCTAACTCCAACTGAATTTCATCAGATGACCGGACGCGCCGGTCGTCGTGGGATGGACCACATCGGGTTTGCCGTAGTGATCCCCGGCAAGTTTATGAATATCCGCTTAATCGCCAGGACACTCGCCTTGCCGCCCTCCGATGTTGTCAGCCAGATCAAGATAAACTTTTCCATGGTGCTTAATCTGCTGCTTTCCCACACCCCCGAACAAATCGAAGATCTTCTGCATAAGTCCTTTGCCACCTATACAGTTATGAAAGGACAACCGCGGGAAAGCCTCAAAATCGATCACAAATACTTGTGGCGAGATTTTTTGAAACATATCGACTTTCTGAAAGAAACAGGCTATGTTACCAAGAGTGGCGCACTGACCAATGACGGTGTATGGGCATCACGACTGAGAGTCGATCAACCCCTTATAATCGCAGAAGGTTTCAGGTTAGGAATTTTTCCTAAAACAGATCCGGTAATGCTTGCCGCCATCATTGCATCATTCGTGTATGAGCGGGAGTCGAATGAAAAAATTGAGCAGGCCTTTGTACCTGACAAGCTGACAAAAACCTTTTCCGCGGTGACAAAACAGCTACGATCATTTGCGGACTGTATGTCCAACCGAGGTTTCAGCGTCAGACCTATAATTTTAAATCCGGCAGCTATTATGTTTGCCTGGGCAACCGGTCGGCCCTGGAAAGAAGTTGCATCTATAGCCGCAATCGAAGAAGGTGACCTTGCCATGTTAATCCTCCGTACCGCCGACAACCTGAGACACATAAGTACCCTTGGACAGGTTTTCCCTGAAGCTGCCGCAGCTGCCGCAACCGCAATCGAACTTATCATGCGAAGCCCGGTGACAATGGATTACGACACGTAGACAGAAGACGGAAGTCTGAGGGCAGAGGTCTGAAGACAGAGGACGGGGGACAAAAGTCTGAAGAACGGAACAACATGTGAAAATGGGAATTAAAAGTGTTAAGGATCTGAAAGTATATAATTTGTCTTACCAATTGGCAATGCGCATATTTGAACTTTAGATTGTATGTACATAAGCTCGGAGGAGTATAGAAAATTGGATAGCAGCTATGACGAAGTCAACGCAATGCTGTTCAACCTGATGAAAAATTGGAAACCATTATAACGTTACAAAAGATCAGGACGCCGTATATATCGATCGTATAGCATCTTACATCTAACTTTCGAACTTCGACCTCTGTCATCCGGTTTCCGATCTCTGGCATCCGACTTCCGACCTCTGGCACCTGACATCAGGCCTCCGGCTTTTGACTAGTAAGCATGGAAGTTCAAGATAGCAAATCATGCTAAATGGAGTAAGCTATGCCTCTATCCGACTTTTCTGAATTTTTATAGTTGTCTTCGGCCTTAAACTATAATCTGAGTGCTGCGTCTTTAAACCGCTATAACGTCCTGATGTTCATTATTGACGGCAAACACTTCCATTCCAATGACACCGAAGACCACGCAAGCAAACATATATTGATGGAAACCATAAGCTATCTCTTCAACGCTTACAGCCAAAAACGTAGACGTCTGGGACCACTGGCAGTTCTGCATCCACTTCGCACTGCCGCTCTGTTCGCCCGCAATTTCAATCCCCTTAATCTGATCTCCGTCCTCTTACTTCCGACCCCCGACCTCTGTCACCTGCCCTCTGCCCTCAAAAACCTCCTTGCCAAAGCATCTTTCGCGTCTGAAACGATTAAATACAGCGTGGGGACAAAAAGCAGAGTCAGTACGGTGGCGACCATCAGCCCAAAACTGATGCTGACAGCCATGGGTATTAGAAATTGGGCCTGAAAACTTTGCTCCAGCAGCAGGGGCAAAAGTCCTGCCACGGTTGTTACCGAAGTCAACAATACCGGCCGAAACCTGGCTTTCCCGGACTGGGCCACAGCCGTATTAACATCTACACCGCTGCTAACCGCCCGATTGATAAAATCAATAAGAATTAGGGAATCATTCACTACAATACCGGACAGAGCCACAACGCCGAAAATGCTGATCATGGTGAACTGCATGCCCATCACCAAATGTCCGACAAGCCCCGATCAGCCCGAATGGAATAGCAATCATGATAATAATCGGCTGCATATAAGAGCGAAACTGGCTGGCCAGCAGAAGAAACATCCCCATCAGCGCCAGGGTGAATCCTTTTTTCAGACTTCCAAGTGATTCTCTGGTCCTTTTTTCCTGGCCTTCCAGATCGTATTTTATTCCGGGAAAACGCTTAATCAGCTTGGGCAGAAAATCGGCCTTGAGATCGGCTACGATGTTGCTTGCATTGGCTGTTGCTTCATCAAGATCTGAACTGACCGTAATCACGCGCTTTCTATCTACACGCTGAATCGTGGAATAGGCTCGCCCGGATGTAATGACGGCAACTTCCTCAATCGGAATCTCTTGCCCGTCAGCGGTGCGCATGCGCATCTCCTCAATGCTGGAAATTCTGCGCCGGTCTTTTTCAGTATAGCGAACCATCACCTTTAAATCATTTCTGCCCCTCTGGATACGAAGTGCTTCTTCTCCGTAAAAGGCCTGGCGAAGCTGGCGGGCCAAAGCGCTCATAGTTATGCCTAAAGATTTGGCCCCATCTTTTATGCGAACCTGCTTTTCAGGTTTTCCGGGCTTGAAATTATCGGCAATATCAAACGTTCCGGGATAGGTTGCAATCTCGGCCTTTAATTCATCAGCCGCCTGCTGCAGCTGTACAAAGTCTCTGCCTGACAGTTGAATTTCAACGGGATTTCCAGCCGGCCCTCCCTGTATTGTTGAAAATACGAGTTTTTCGACGCCGGGAATTTCTCCCACAAGGCTGCGCCATTTATTGAGAATAGAACTCACTGAAAGCTTGGGTCGCCTTTCTGAAGAAACCAACTCTATCCAAACCTCACCGACCTGCGCGCCCTTAACACCCGGTTTCCAATCCCTCCAGGGAATGATACCGACTAAAGCAAAGGTGTTTACCACCAGATTACCATTTTTGCCGGCTTCCTCTGTGAACTGATTGTTCAATTCAAATCCCTTTTTCTCAAGGTAGCTGATGGAATTCTCGGTAACCTCAAACGGCGTACCCAGCGGATATCCGATCTCGGCGACCATCCAGTCACTCTCGCCCTTGGGCATGAAGACAAACGGCACGTAACCGCCTTGTATAATCCCCAGGCTGATGATAAGAACCCCAACCCCGATGGAAAACGTAAAGTATCTGTTTTTAATAACATAATTTATGGCCGGCGAATAATATCGCTCGATAACCTGAACAAGCCGGCGGTCAACCCGTTTACGGATACTCTCGTGCCAGGCACTAATTCTGCCGGCAGTATGTTGCGATCGCGAGAGCGCCTGATCCAGATGGGCCGGAAGTATCACCAGAGCTTCACCCAAAGATACAACCAGAATAGCGATGACAGCCGTGGGCATTACGGCGATGAATTTGCCCATTATACCGGAAATGAACATCAGCGGTGTAAATGCCACCACCGTAGTGGTAACCGCCATGACCACCGGAGCACCCACTTCTTTGAAACCGTCAGAGTACCCGCCACAATGACAAAAATCATGATCAGGTTAACAGCAACCTTGTTATTTATTGACCATTGCGCAATGGATTTCATAACCACAATATGTCAGATGCCCTTCTGCCCTCTGTCTTCCGTCCTCTGACCTCTGATTCTGGACTATATCTTACCGGCATTCCTTCCACTGCACTTGATATGGGAGTTTTGATTAAAAGTTCTCCATCCGCAAGCCCCCGGTCGATAAAAACAGAATCCTTGTAACGGCGCAGAACGCTGACCGGCTTCAACCATCTTTTTCATAACCCAGCCGTCAAAGGGAGCGGTTACACTGGCCCTGTCAAGATCAAGCTCCGCCTGGCGAAGCTGTACCTTGGCCATATTACGCTTGGCTTCAAGCTCTTCCCTTAACGCTCCGGTCAGGGCCAGTTGATTTTCAAGTCCCTGCATGCACTCCAGGCTTGCCAGATATCTCTGCTCAGCCTTGTCAAGATTTGTCTGCGCCACTACCTTTTTGCTCATCAACTTTTTTAAACGTAAAAACTCTTTTTGAGCCAAATCGGCATCTGATTTTGCAATTTTAATGCTGGCTTTAAGATTCTGTATTTCCTGACGCAAACGTTTAAACTCGGCTTGGGTCTGATCGATCTGAATCTTCCGCCGGTCGACCTCGAGCTGATAGGTCCGCTGATCGATCGTCAGCATAACCGTTCCTTTAGGGACAAAGTTCCCTTCTTCAAAAGACGGATGCATATCAACGATCTGGCCTCGAACTTGGGCAACCAGCTTTAAGGTGTCCCGCGCCTTTACAGTTCCATAGGTCTCGATAATCATGTTTACGTCTTTGGCTTTCGCCGGCAGCACCTCAACAAGAAATCCTGTTTCAATTTTGACTTGACGCTCGGCTTTAGGCCGCAATGTGATAAGCAAACCATAAACAATTAGCGCCAGTACAAGCACGACAATTATCCGCACAGCCTTATGTTTATAACCTTTTTCCATGTTCTGTATCTCTTTTAATCGTCTGTTGCCTCAATTGAGCGCAAACAAAATGGGAAAAAAATTACCGACTGCTGAATTACTTCGGATATAGTTCTCTAAATTTAGAGGAATAATGAAATGTTTCTTCTAAAACCTTAACCCTTTTCATTCTTTCAGGATCAAGAAATATTTTATATATTGTCTCCGTCTTATCAATGGCTCTGTCCAGCAATTTTCGTTCCATGATCGAAACGGCCTCAATGGATTTATCGCATACCGGATAATTTTTGTCATCCAGACCGATGTCGGGCTCCAATGAAACCCTGGAAATATTGTTGATGTCTACGAGTTTGATATTCCCGCAGGCGGTAAGGATGAGATTCCCAATACCGGCCAGATCGGGCACATAGTTTGCTTCCAGAATCATTCGCTTGAGGCTGTCTATGAATTTGCTTGCTTGCTTTTTAACCCTTTGGATAAGCTGTCCGGGGGTCATTCTTAAAGGATTGTGGCCTTGATCCTGCATGCTGCGGACAAGGTTTATCAGGTGATTCTTATAAAACAGGTCCCATGGATTCAGCACTTTGCCCTCTATATATTCCTGAAGACCGCAAAGTATAAAATCACGTTTACCTTCCCTGATATAATCCACGACAAATTCATAAGACTTGGAATAAGCATCGGGCGGCAAATAGTCTTCCAACGTCTTATATTTTTTTATCTCTTCAAAAACATTCTCTATAGATTCAAATTGTGCTCTAAATATTCTAAGTATATTTAAGGGTCTGGCCCTGGGATAGAATCTTATGCCGTTTATAATTTTGCCTTTATCTTGCTTGATGGCATCGGCCGAATCCAGTATCTCTATAATCTGGGAGCGCAGTCCCTGCTTATAATATTTTCGAAATACATAGGTGTCATGTTTTTTAATAAAGTTTAACCCCATGACGTCTCCATGACTGATATAGTTCTTATCTCTTATGTCCATTGTCATGTTCGTTTTTATTGTAAAATGTTACCAATTTAACAGCATTTTGTTTATTCACAATTGAAGTTGTACTGTCAGCAACTCCCGTCCGATTACATATCCAAAAGTGGTGCACAATTCAATCTTATTGTCTAATCTACTTTTAAAACGAAATTATCTATGATATTATCCTGAACTTAAAACCTAAAACGTAATGAATTAGACTTTTTT
>JAQBHK010000134.1:0-10955 GCA_032127815.1 Desulfobacterales bacterium | reverse complement strand
AAAAGTGCCGATAAGGTCGTCCGCCTCATAGCCCGGCATTTCAACGACCTTGATGTTGAACCCCCTGGTTACGTCCTTTATGTGCGGAATCTGAACCGACAAATCCTCCGGCATGGGAGGACGATTCGCTTTGTAATCTTTGTACATCTCATGTCTGAAGGTGGGGCCTTTGGCATCAAAAAACATGACCACATACTCCGGAGCTCGATCTTGAATAAGCTTTAAGAGCATGCGGGTAAATCCGAAAACAGCATTGGTAGGAAGACCCTTGGAGTTGGTTAAGCCGCGGATGGCATGATAGGCCCGGTAAATATAGGCGCTGCCGTCTACCAAATATAATGTTCTATTTTTGCTCATAAGGATTCGGGTTTTTTAAATTGTGCATTGTTGCTAAAGCTGGTATTTTTTACGGTCTTGGGAAATGAAACAAAGTCCTTTTACGAGAGTGTTTTGTATTTGGGATTTAGTATTTGGCGATCTACCTGGCTTATCTGTCAGAATATAGTTAAAATAAAACACTAAACACCTGCTGAATTCGACTTTTGCGAACTCAGCAAGTATGCTACTATCATTAATGATAAAAAACAGCAAGAACGCATAAGGAATCGTCCAATGGAATCAGGTAGAATAATTACAGCAGACAAAGAAATCAAAGAGCTGCTCGCCCAGACCAAGACCATAGCGATTTTGGGTTTAAGCCCTAAACCGCAAAGAGATTCCTATATGGTTGCCAAATATCTTCAGGCGAAGGGGTACCGGATCATTCCGGTCCGGCCGGGCCAAAAGGAGATGCTGGGGGAAAAAGCATATGCTTCTCTTGACGATATCAAAGAGCCGGTCGATATGGTTGACGTCTTTAGAAACCCGGCCCAGTTAATGCCCCATGTGCACGAGGCGCTGCGCCTTAAGCCAAACGTCTTCTGGATGCAATTGGACATCGAAAGCCGGGAGGCGGCCCAGCTTTTAACGGCAGCCGGCATCAATGTTGTCATGAACCGCTGCACCAAGATAGAATATGACAGGCTGTTTGACCGGTGAAGTCGAAATACAGAGAGAAACGCCGCATAGCCCGGCAAAACAACTGCTACTGCTGCGACCGGTCTTTGCCTTTCTGCTGGAGATGCCGTTGCGGGTTCAGCATATGCCAGGATTGCATGCTGGAAAATTTCTGGGGAATGTCGTGCAATGGAATTACCTGGGAGTGCCCGGATTGCGGTGGGCAGAATGGATTTGGTAATCAGTAAAGCCGAATTCAACTTGTTTTAGGTGTCAGCTCGGCCAGCCGGCGAGTTTGTCAGGGAAAGACATCTCCCGGAATATCTTCCAGGACGCCCCTTTTTTTCTAAATTCAAGACGCTTGTACCTTTCGGAGCTAAAGGTGTTGCTGCTGTAGCTTTGCTTAAAATAGGCGAAAGCCTTGCTGCCATCAACTTGTTTTACTTTAAGGTCGGAAACCTTGACTGCAATCCATCGGTAACTCTTATTTAGTCTGCCTTTATAACTTTTCCAGGCGGAACGGTTTTTCCCGTCGCTTTTGAATGCCGGGTGGTAATGGTCAATATAAGCATTCAGGTTTTTGCCCTCCCAGGCTTTACGCCACGACTCCACCAGTGAAGCAATGCGGGTTTTATCCTGCGAAACCGGTTCGGGTTTGGCTTTTGCCAGGACAACCCCCGGTTTTTCTTCATGCCACTCGCGCTTTACAAGCACCAGCAGGTTTTTACCCGGCCCGGCCAGGTACAGCCTGGAAACCCCTTCAAGATTGCCGGCCTCTTTTATGCGGATTTTGCCCGTGGCAACAACCCGTTCGCCAAAACCGAGCACGGTAAGATCACTGAAGTCGGTCTTTAAATGAGCGTAACGTTCCGGGACCATGGCCTGTTTGAAAAAAGGTATCAGTTCCGACACATCCCTTTCCATGGTTTTGAAACGGTAGGGAAGATTTTTTCCAATAATTACAGGGGTTTTTATAAACTGAATGCGCTTATCCAGATCCGCTATATCAGCATTGTTCAAAGCTACACAGCCATTGGTAGAAAAAGGTGATACATCCTTGTCGGAACCATGAACAAAGATTCCGCTGCCCCTGTTGCCTTCGAACTTGTCAAAGACATCCGGATAGTTCAATCCAAAGGCCCTGTCGCCGAAGATCGTAATTTTTGAATCCCGGTAAGTCTTTGTGTTGAAATAAATACCTTCCGGAGTCTTTTCGTCTTTTTCCTGTTTTTTTTTGCCTTGATTTTCACCGGTTCCGACGGCATAGCTTTTTATAAGCCGGTAGCGGCCGTCATAGAGATACAGGTGCAGTTTTTGGGTGGCCTTTTCCACCAGAATTAGATGAATGGGCTCGCTGTCGGCTTTATGATAAAGGATGGGGCCATCCCACAGGCCGTCTTTATTGCTCTGCTGTTTT
This sequence comes from Desulfobacterales bacterium, assembly GCA_032127815.1. Taxonomy (GTDB): domain Bacteria; phylum Desulfobacterota; class Desulfobacteria; order Desulfobacterales; family UBA11574; genus Desulfatibia_A. The sequence goes on along the minus strand of JAQBHK010000134.1, from coordinate 8,542 downwards.
TGAGCTTTGGCAATAAGTTTGCGGTGCGGCTTTTGGGAAGGAACCTGATGATCGCTGTCGTCCGAAAAGATTTTTAGACCTAAGCTCAGAAATAAGATGGTCGCACCAAAAAGTATGCTAACAGTTGTCCAGCTTTTGATTGATGGTTTTTTGAAAGTGTGCTGGTCAGCTTTTTTTCTCATAGCAAAGTAATGTTTTTATTGAACTGTAATACAATAAATGTTTTCCGCTTTATAAAACGTTTGATCGACCACGTAGTCCTCAGCAGGGTTCAGATCCAACACAATTCGCAGCTTTCCAACTTTACGATGTAAATATGCTCGTACCTGTTTGACTAATTTGCCGTTTGCCGGAATTCTGAATGACCCCCGCCAAAAATCGGCATTCATAAAATCAAGCACAATCCTTGGTTTGTCCCCCTCAAGGGTCCGGATTTCAGGGATAGCATATTGGTTGAGGTCGACAAAAACTTTTTCCATCTTGTTTTCAATTCCAAATCTAATGCTTTTGACAACGGTTTTGCCGGTTGAAGGCTTGTTTGCCTCCAAACCTTGTTGTTGGCGAGTTGCTTGCTCAATTTCCGCTTGAGATTTGGTATTAAGTTCAGCTGCCTTGGTGCTGCGATCCGGCCGGCCGGCGATCAATAATGGTCTCCATTCTTCGGAAACGCTTTGCCATGCAAAGACTTGCGCGCGAACAGCATCGATATCACCGGCAGACACAATGCCTGTCAGACATAACAGTTCTATACACAGAATCAGGATAGCTGCTGCTTTTTTCATGAGCAACCTTTTGAAGCTGATTTCTCGAGACCTTTGAAATCTCATGAAATCGACAGAATACCCTCTATCTCCTTTAAGCTGTTAATATAAAACTTGGCTGAAAGTGATTCGTTTTTATAGGCGACAAAAACTGCGCCTGCCGCCTTTGTCGCCATCTCATCCAGCTGCGAATCTCCGATATATAGTAATTGTTTAGAGTTTATCTTAAAATATTCCATGATCCTGATCAGCGCCGCAGGGTCAGGTTTGGGGTGCGCCACATCACAGGCGCTGACAACCAAGTCAAAATATCCTTCAAGGCCATGTTCGGTGATAACGCGGTCCATGGTGTCGGATCGATTTGTGGCAACAGCCGTTTTGTATCGAGGCTTGAGCTTTGCTATCAAAGGCTTAAGATGCGGCTCTATTTCCATGCAGCTTAAAAAAGGAAGATAACTCATTTGTTTTCGATAGGCTTGTGCCGCCTCAAAGCTCTTTGTATCCGGAAACAGATGGTCAATTGAATGCTCAGCGGTGTGCATATGGGCATAGTCGAGTTGTTGTGGGGTCATGGCCGGGCGACCGAAATGTTCCAATATCTTATTATAATAAGCCATGTTGGCATTTATTGTGTCAAACATGACGCCGTCACAGTCAAAAGCAACCACTTCAATATTTTTCATAAAGACCTATTTTTTCTCAGTCTGCTTTGGTTCAAGAATATTACCGTAAATACTGATTTGAATCAGCGGCTTTATTTTGCTGTCTGTTGTCAGGGAGATTGATACATAATAATTGCCTTGCTCTTTTCTTACGTTTTCAACAGATAAGAGATACCCTGTCTCTTGAAGGTCTAACGTTTCTTCCAGTGTGTAGCGGATATTTTTTTGATCTGATGCCTTGGTATCTAAAATTTTGAACGGGTATTTTTTTTCAGGAATTATTTTCACGATCGTCTTCAGCGGCTGTCCGACATACCCCATCAGGCGGACTCTGTTAGGAGAAATGGAAACAAACTTTTCAACCTGGCCGCTGACTGTCAGGATCACCCGTCGATTTTTGGGGTCATCGGTCATGACCGTTATATTTTTTTTAAGCCTCTGCCCCCCCCTACCGTTAGTGGTAACTTTAATTTGGATTTTTCCCTCGCCGCCGGGAGGGATCTGTCTCGGGTAAGAGACAGCCGTGCACCCTCAGTCAGTAGTGACCTTGCTAATATTTAAGGTGGCATCGCCTTTGTTTTGCATGATGAAATCATAAATGATATCAGTACCATCGACAATTTGTTTAAAGGTGTAAGACCTTGCAGGGAAATAGGCGGATGGCGATTTGTCATCTTTTTGATCGGCTCCAAAAGAGCTGACTGCGGTAAACAGCATGCAAGTCGCAATAACAATAAGAAATGGTCTTTTTAGTTTCATCGTTAAAAACCCTTTTTATATTCCTGAAAAACCAAGTTCTTTGGGCCAGGATTCTTTACTTTGTTCACGCTAAATTAGGCTGTTATAAAATGTTTTAAGTTGCATCTTACTGAAAGTCAAGGCGCAACTTCTTGGGCCGGGTTCACCTCAGATCCACTCTTGTTATTACAGTCGTTGCGGTATCCACCAGGCAGAAGCCGGGCAAACCGTCTTTTCCCATAATTTCTCCGGGATTCAGCAGGATGGTCCGGTCAATATTTTTTTGCATGTATTCGTGGGAATGGCCAAAACAGACCAAATTGAAATTACCGCCGTATGCCAGGCCTTCTCCCACGACTTCCTGATGGGTAAATGCAACCTTAAAGCCGTTTATGTCCACCTGTCCGACAAGTCCATGAAAAGTAACATTTGTCATTGTGGTCAGTGAAAACTTGGTCAACAGGTGTTGATCTCCGTCGTTGTTCCCAAAAACGCCGTGAACCGGAATAGAGGCTTCATGCAGTTCTTTGAGCATGAAGGGGGCCACAAAATCACCGCAGTGAATTATCATACCGGCATTTTCGTTTTTTATGATTGCCAGGGCCGCACGCAATTTCCAGATATTATCGTGGCTATCACTCATTACAGCAACAATCATATTGGGCTCCTCCGGTTTACATTGCCAATCTCAAGCTTGAGACACGTATAAATAGCTTAAATCACATATATTTATAAAACAAGCCTTTAATAATCAATATCACAAACGGCCTTATGTTCAAAGGAGAAATTAAACGGCTAAGGGGTTATAGCAGTTGTCAAAACAACGTTCCGTTTCCGCCGCCGGATAATTTTGTTTAGGTCGGCAAGAACTCGCAAATAGAAGCATAAAAGCGAACATTGCAAAAATGATTTGTGTCCGTAGTCCATTGTCCGTGGTCAGTTGTATTCGCATTTTTAAATGCATAGATCGAGCACATCTGCTTGAATGTGCAATATTTTCTATCCTATACTACGGACAACCGACAACTATCAACGGATCTTACCCGAAATGAATCAACCGGAACATATTTATGGCAACCACCAAATTAATTGAGCAGGGGCAATCCATTGCACCCGTTCGCCGGATGGGCTTGTTGACTTGCGAACAACACTCCAAAAGCTATTGACATTATTTGTTTTTTGTTCCATTATGCTTTTCCAAAGTATTCATCAAAATAGCTGATCAGATGCTGGTTTAACTCGATGAATGCTTGGAACTTCAATTTCATTCGGGCGTTTGCCAGTGCAACTTTAGAAACTACCCTTTGGGCCACATCGAAACGGTTAAGGGTTTTAAAGAATTTATCCAACTCGTCTTGGTAGGAGCCGCGAACAAAGTTGATTAAGAAAGCAATCAAAAGGTGAAATGGTAGTTTTCTTTGACGGGTGAAGTCTTTTTCCGATTGGCGATGACGGGCAAGAAATTCTGGCTACCGGGGGCTATGATTGAAGCATGCCATTTTTTTCTTTCATTCTTTTGACCCTCCAACAAACAGCACTGTCTGACACGCCGAGTCTTTTGCCGATCTCTTTGTAGGTAAATCCGTCTTGGCGCAGCTGGGCAATTTTCATGTCAATTGCTATGCTTTCTTTTGCCCTGCCCTTTTTGGGTTGAACGGCTTTTAATCCCAACGCCTTTAATCTTTGATACACAGTACTATGTGACAGACCGGTGATTGTCTGTATTTGCTTTCTGGTTTTACCCTCTTTACTCAACTTGACAAATATTTCATCCGGCACTGTCTTCGTTTTGATAAGGCCCTTTTTCGCCTTAAGACCCACCTTGTCAAGCCTGTACTTAACACCATGCCATTTGTACCCTGTGATGGTGGCTATTTGATTTATGTTTTTGCCTTCATTAACCAATTTGGCAAGCACTTCGTCAGGCACCCGCTTTTCCTTAACACGTTTTGATCTTATCCCAATATTTTTAAGTCGTTGCCTGACAGTACTGGGGTTGTACCCGGTTGTTTTTGCTATTTCTTCTATAGTCTTACCTTGGTTAAACAGTTCGACAAGAACTTCGTCTGAAACATTTTTCTGTCTGCCTTTTCTACGGCTCATAACAATACATTCTTCCTAACGTTTTTAATTCATTCGGTTAGCCGAACATAGCGCACCCGTTGTCGCCGGACCACGCTGTGTGCCACGCTGTGATATCAGACCGTGGTGTCTCAAGGCCAAGGTATTCACTCATTACCAGAAGTCAAACCTCTTATTAGCGTGAGTCAACTTAGGCTCAACCGGGCTCAGTAACGCGGCAGGGGTTTTGGTTCGGCTTTGATATAAAGGATGGAAGGGGGGGAATTGATGTAGGCTTATGGATATATTTGAAAGGCCGGACTCGTAAAGTGTTTATTTGCCGGAGGATTTTTGGCCTTTACGGTTTTTGGGGTCAAGACACACGTGACACCTATCGTCACTGCACAACTGGCAGTAATGGCAATCCTTGCACCGATGCTTTTTGAGGCTTTCGTGCTGTTTTTCAGGAACATAAACTTTCCCGTTTAGTCCGGGTACCGTAACAAATGGCATCATTAAACTCCGCTAGTAGTTAGCCTCCATCCATAAATGTCCCTTTTTGCCAATATCTTTAAGATAAGCAAGAAGTGGACCTGTTCAACCCCCGTTGTCAATGGTGTCGATGGATATAATCATTAAATTATCGATAGAGGTGATTAGCCCAAATCAATACCGCCCGCGCAATGGCCTGGTTATGCAAGCGCCATGTTAGCCTAATCTTCTGAATTTTCCGGCATTTCTTTTAAAAACCAATCTGAAAGGTTTCTTTCCGGATCAATATCCCTCTCAACTTGATCAAGCCAATTGATTATTTCGGTTATTTTGAATGGCTTTTTGAATATCTTAATACCCAATGATTTTGCTTTGGAAACAGATTCATCCGTAAAAGCTCCGGACATCAAGGCAATGTGCTTACATCTACATCCCTTTTTAATTTGCTCTTCTAAAAAATCCAGCCCGTTTTTAATTGGCATGTTTACGTCTGACAAAATTATATCTGAACATGTTTGCTTATCTCTACACGGGCATACTTTTTCTTCGGATATTGGGCATGAAGAGGGGTTTGGGAAAGTAAACACTTCATATCCTCGGTTGTCAAACAACGACCATAACATTTGCCGAATTGTTTTCTCATCATCGAAAATTAGCACTCTATACTTCATTTTATTGTTCCTTTTTAGCCGGACTAACGATTGCGGGTGAGCAGTGCCCTTTGCGTGAAATGACCTCAAAATCTTATTGCAGATAAATAATAAGCGCAACGTTCTTCTTGTTTTTGGTATCTTTAAAAAACATCTGATTTAGTGTTGCAAATCCTAAAGTCTTGCGGTGTATCCTTGACTTTTTCTCGCTCAGGATTTAACCTTACCGCACAAAGTAAGCATACCTATAAAAAGAACAACTTTTTCTGAAAAAAGGAGCTCAGAAATGATTGAGTTCGTTTATCAGACACTGGTCAAGTTCGGCTACACCCATCCGCTTCATCCAGCGATTAACCATGTGCCGATCGGATTGGTCATCGGCGCATTTTTGTTTGCCCTGACGGCCAGAACCTTCCGATGGGCCCAACTGACCCAAACGGCCTGGCATTGTGTGATTCTGGCTTTAATTATGCTGCTGCCGACCGTAGTTCTGGGAATAATGGACTGGCAGCATTTTTATGGCGGTGCCTTGCTGTTTCCCTTCAAGATGAAATTAGTCCTTGCCGGCCTGCTTTTAATTTTTTTGACTCTTGCCCTTGTTTTCGGACTTTTAAGAGAAGCTTCTTCCAAGAGTGTTTTTATGCTGTATCTGTTCAGCCTGCTGACGGTGATCGGCCTGGGATATTTTGGCGGCGAACTGGTTTACGGAACCCGGACCGCCGCAAAAGAAATATCAAAAGGCCCGGCAGCGGAAGGTGCCGGCATTTTTAAACAGAACTGTTCCGTCTGCCACTTTGCCGACAAAACGGCAAACAAGGTCGGTCCGGGATTAAAGGGCCTTTTCAAACGGGATAAGTTGCCTGCGAGCGGCCGGCCGGTATCGGAAGAAAATTTCAGAAACCAGCTCCTGGCTCCTTTTGGTCAAATGCCGTCATTCGGGTATCTGACAAAAGCACAGGTGACGGCCCTGGTCGCGTATGTTAAAACCCTTTAGCCCATCTGAGAGTTTTTGAGCCCGAAGCCCTTTAATGATCCCCAAAAAGGAAAAAGCCATGTCTGCTCATTTCAAAAAAAAGGTTCTGACTCTGGTTTTAATTTTATCCGTGATGTCAGTATGGTTGCTCCCGGCTTCACCGGTCTGGTGCCAAACGTTTGTTTCCGGCAGGGTGATCACCTCGGACGGCATGGTGGTCGCCGGCGGTGCCGTGGCCCTGGAAAAGGGGGAGCTGCACAACAACGCATTCCTTGTCGGTGCGGCTATCGGGCCGGACGGCACCTTTAAAATTCCATTACCGTCCGGCGGCCCCTGGGGACTGCATGTCTACAGCGAACAATATATTTATTTTCCGCTCCAGATTCAAATAAGCGCAGGGGTCGACAATGAAGTTCCCGTTATTTTGCCGGTTGATGGAAGCAGCGCCGATGACCCGCGCATTTCAAATATCCGTTTTACAAAAATATCCGACCAGGTATTTCAAATCAGCATGCGGGTGGAGGATCCCAACCAAAACCTGGGACCCCAAATGCTGGCCGTTGATACCAAACGGTTTAGGTCCTACCGGCTGATACCTAAAGCAGGTGACTTGCAAGACAAAAAAGCCGCTTTTCCGAATGGTATTTATGTCTCGCCTTACATCCCGCTGGCCTTGGATGGCATGGATTTAAGCGCCTGGCTTTTCGTGGTAGCCGATCACCAGTGCAGCAACGGAGCTGTTTACAACGGTCTGGGGCAGTCAGTTTTCAGACCGCCGCGGCCGCACCTGGAAACCCTGTCGTGTGATGTGTCGGGAATCTGGAAGTCAAATTTTGACAAGGTGTATCGTTTTACCCTTCTCTCTTCCGGCGCTTATAAAGGCGAACAGCTTGAAGGCCGTCTGCTGATCGATCAGATGGTGCAAAAGGACGATAAGGTCTTTGTCGATTTCCGGTTTCAGGGGAAAAAGGGGCAGGCCGAGCTTCGGCTGCTCTGTTCAGAAAATACCGCCACCCTTAAAGGAACGTTCCGTTTGCCGGACAAATCAAAGGACTGGATTTTTACCAAGCTGCAAAACGCCGGGGCTGCGTCAATGGACAAAAAAATATTTGAAGATAACTGTTCCGGATGCCATTATCACGATCGTAAAGATACCAAGGTCGGTCCGGGCTTGCTGGGACTGTTCCAAAACCCCAGTCTACCCACCTCCGGCCGGGCGACCAGTGAAAAAGCGGTCCGGGAACAAATAATCAACGGAGGGAATAGAATGCCTCCGTTCAAGCATCTTAAGGCCGCAGAGATAACAGCCATTATCAATTATCTGAAATCGCTTTAAAACAAGCCGGGATTCCAGGGAGCCCTATCTTATCCCATGTGGTTATGGCATTCTCGTTTTTTGACTAAGTTTACCCTGTTGTTGCAAAGGCTGATTTCTTTAACTCGTCATGGTTTTTATGCAACTGCAGGGTTTATTTTGCCGGCGGTTTTCTTTACGCTTTTGCTCTACCCCGCCTCCGCCGACCTGCAGGATGCTCCTGTTTATCTTAAGCCTCCCGGGCTGCGCTTCGCAAAGGATCTTTCCGTCGTGGTGCCCGCAATTCATCCATACCCTAATCAGCCACCGGCCAAACCAGTTTATCGAAAGGCAATCGGGACTCCGGCAAAAGGCTGGGCCGCAAAGTACGTCGGCACCCGGCGTTTTTCGAGCGATCAGAGTGCCTGGATTTACTACCGGATTGCGGACCTTGCCGCTTCCAAAACGGCAAATATTCCCCGAACATTGCTCTCTTTGCGGATCTGGCCGGTTGGCACAACCATCGTTTTAGAGAGTTACCGGGGTGATGCCGCCGAGAAAAACGAGGCCGGGCTCATGGAAATTTTGGCAATGCAAAAAACAAAAGCAACAAATGGCGAGCTTTCCGACTCATTTTATTCCGCCAATTGGAATTATGCCCGCTTTACTCCGCAAGGAGAACTTAGCTTTGAAACGCAAAAAGTTGCAGAATGCCACCAATGCCACAGTATTGCATTTCATTTAACCGGCGATCTCACCTACACGAAGTTTCCGTAACCTGTACCCTACCCATCAAGCATTCCGCGTAATACGTTCCATGCGTGACAGGTGCCGAAAGGTTTTTGCGCCGGCCCAACCGCTTTTAAGCGGTTTGTCTTTGTGTCTGTGATAATACGCCAGCAGATCTTCGA
>JAQBHK010000133.1:0-7061 GCA_032127815.1 Desulfobacterales bacterium | reverse complement strand
TCTTGCCCTGGGCGCATTGAATCTATTGGGCATAGTGATGATGTCCATTTTACCGCCTGTTGGGGATCACCGTTCAGGCAGAGAAGAATCCGATGAAGAAGATAATGGTCTGCTGGGCGCCTTTCTTATCCTGCTTGTGGCCATGATGCTGGGCGGAATTGTTTACCGGGGAGCAACCGTTATCCTTCCTGCTTATTTTGAACTTAAAAACCAGGGAATCTTTCAGTGGTTTTCTTCCATGGCGGGAGTCGGCCTTTCAAAAAATCTTGTAGCGACATCTGTGACTTCTTTTATATACATTGTGGGTATGCTGGGGCAATACACCGGCGGAAGACTTGCGGAACGTTTTGATCTTAGATTCTGTTACCTTGTGTTCCACGCCTTGACAATACCTGCCGCCGCACTCATGGCTGTGGCCGTGGACCTGCCCCTGGTGGCCCTGGCAATGATATATTTTTTCTTTCTGTTAGGGATGCAGCCCATTGAAAATACCCTTGTCGCTAAATTCACGCCCAGAAAATTTCACCATTCGGCTTTTGGATCCAAGTTTGTTTTGACTTTCGGTGTGGGGGCGTTGTCGGTTAAGATGATTAAAGTCATTGAGACGACCTTGGGGATTGAACCGGTTTTTTATGCCCTGGCAATAACTTCAATCGTCCTGGTGGGGGTTATTTTGATGCTGATTCGCAAAACGCGTTGAATTCTTAATTAAATTCTGAAAATCCTGTCTAAATATAAGCCAACAGAGTTTATGTCCCGAAATTGTAGTGCTGCCTTAATAGTTTTAAAGTCGTTGGGCTCACCGGCAGCGTATTCAGCTTTTCGGGGGAAATCCAGCGGGCGTCTAAGGCATCATCGCCCGGTTGTGGTTCACCGCTAATATAATCAGCCGCCAGATCGACAATTACATAATGGAAGCGCATACGCTGGGCATCATCGCGATCAATAACATCAAAGGTAAAAACAGGTTCACGAGCTCGGATAATAACGCCGGTCTCTTCTTTAATCTCCCTCTCCACGGCTTCCTGGAGGGTCTCTCCCAGTTCCACCCTGCCGCCGGGAATGGCCCAATGTTCTTTGGCCGGGGGATTGGCCCTTAGAACCAGCAAGATTTTGTCGTCCTTAAATACAATGGCCCCCACCGCCACTTGCGGCTGATCCGGATAAAAAGAAGGGTTTGTAGGTCCGGACTCTTGCATAATCTTTCTAAAGCAGTCCTTCATCCTTTAAGACAGTCATTGAACGCTGAGCCAGGCTGGTTACCTGAGTGAGTGCCTGAGTCAGATGAAATCCGGCCTCCGGCGCCATTTGAGAATTTATCATGACTTGAGCCATGTCAAGATGCTTGGCGACATCATCCCATAATGCCTCTTTGGTCAGGTTCTTGGCAACACGGATCTCAAGAGAGATCATATCAGTCAGCGCTTTAATTATTCTTTCCGCGCCATGCTTTTCTGCAAGTGAAAGACCTGTCAATAACTCAAGTGTCTGAGTAACCCAGATGATACCTGACTTAACCTTTTCGCTCTGTGAAAATGTGATAATAGCTGCTGGTATTTTCATATATGTTATCCTATGTTATTATCTGCGAATCTTGTTTTTCCTGTTGTTTTTCAGCCGCGGCAATCATTTTATTCATTTGCACTTGCATTGCCGCCGGGAACTCATCCATGGCTTCTTCAATTGTTTCAGCCTTCAGCATAGCCTGTAGAACAAAAGGTCCACCGGGCGTCATTATCTGTGTCTGTGCCATAAACATGGTGGTACGGCTTTCATCATTCGATCCATCGGGCTTAACAGGCACAAGTCGCCGAATTGCAGCAACTTTGATGTCAGTAAAAGATTCCTCTCTGTAAAGATTGTCGCGGCTCACTGTAAAATCAATCTGCTGCTGGGCATTACTTGTCATTATTTTTCTCCTTTTTACAAATTCCAGATATCGTTAATTAGTTTATTGGTTAAATGGCCGAATGGTTAATATTGGATATATTATCAGCATGTTGAAAACTATTAACATATGAGTGTCCAATTATCGCCCTCTCAGGTAATACTGGTTTCATAACAACCACTTAACCAATCAACTAATCGATCATTTAACGAGATCTGAATTCACCAAAATTGAACATAAACAGTAAATTATTTCCCGGTGCTGAATTTCCAGGCAGCCTCATAAAATTCAGCTCCCGATTCAGTATCCGCAGCGCCGCCCACTACAGCGATGCCGCGGGTTTTTGCGGCAAATGCCGATCGGGTTCCCTTGTAGCGGGATAATCCCTGGCCGATCTCCTCCATATCTACTCTTCCCAGGGGTACCTGACTGGCATAGACGACAATCTGATCTTCACCATAGGGAGGGCTGACCGTCAGTGAAAAAAGATCTCCCTGGTCCGGAATCTTGTAAATTATGCCGGCTTCAAAAAAGTTGATTTTTCGATATGCATTGGGCAAAAGCTGAATAATCGTACCATCCGAGGAGATGTTTACGATCCGGGCGTAAAAATTGTGATTCCCCTGGACAAAGATGTTGATATTGTCACCGTCTTTGTATTGCTTCTTGGACGTCCATACTTTAACCGTCAAGGGGGCGTCCGCATCCATTGCATGTTCCTTTGCCCCCGGCCCTTTTGCTTTCAGATCGTATTCGACCTCCGCCTTGATCCAGACGTGATAGCGCGTATTGTCTTCAACGCCATGGTCTTTCTGTTCCAGTATCGTCACAGCGCCTTCGGCGGAAGCGGTGATCTTGTCGGATTTGAGCACAAAATCTTCGACCGTGGTCTTGGATTTGATATACGTGCGTACCATTTCAACAGCTTGACGTTTGGCATTGGCAAAGGCAGTCGCTCGAGTTTCAGCCAGGGTCATATCCTCAGAAAGAAAAGCATAAGCGTCCACAGAGCGAATCAAGGAGCGTTTTTCCTTGTCGGGTGTCACCTGAACGGCGCGGGTGGTCTGGCTGGCAGCTTTTGGAGGGGCAATCCAAAACAGAGCAAGCAACGCCATTCCCAGGCATGTCAAACGCATCGCCGAGCGATAAGAAAAAATAGTTTTCATAAAACCCTCCTGTGTCAAAAGTAAACTTTTTTTAATATAATAACAGATCGTTGTGATTCAAGATACGGAAGTGTGTATGTCTCCACCTTTAAAGAATATTGAACATTTCCGATTTTCAGCAGTCCGGTATGGGTATCGGTCTGCAGCTGAAGAGCTTCGATCTCTGGCTGAAAATCAGGACCTTTTAAGGCGATAATAGCCCCGTCTTTTGCCAGCAGGGGAGCTGCCATTAACACAAAATCTTTAATTGACGACAGCGCACGACTTGTAATGACATCAAAGCGATTTGCAGCAGCAGGTTTTTTAGCAAAATCCTCGGCTCTTACATGATGGGCTTCAATATCTGCCAAATTTAAAGTTCGGATCGCATGTTTTAAAAAACTGATCTTTTTACGGGAAGCATCTATCAGCGTAACCTGCAGTGACGGTATCACGATTTTCAGCGGAATTCCAGGAAAACCGGCGCCTGAGCCGATGTCAAGTACCGTAGACCCCGGTGATATTAGAGGGCCCGTGATAATAGAATCGAGAAAATGTTTCACCGCAACATCGATTGAGTCTGTTATGGCGGTAAGGTTAGATGTACGATTCCATTTCAACATTAAAGCCGCGTGCAAGGCTAATTGCTGTGCCTGATCCCGGTTTATATGCACACCAAAATGTCCGGCACCATCAATGATCAGCCACTTCCACTTTTCTGAGCCGATTTCCATCCTTGCTTCTTTCGTCTTGGGCAAAGCCAACTTACCAATAAATTCCAGCAGGTTTTATATTCGCTCTTTTATCTATTAATCATTGTATCCCAACCTAAATCGATGATTAAGTCAATAGTTACACTTAAATTGTGCAACTAAAAATTAACCCCAAACTGAACCGTCAGCTAATTTGCAATTGACCGGATTATAAAATCGTAATACGATTTTATAAATATGTTATAATCTTTGAACCTAGAACCGATCAGTTTACGTCATACTGAGGAGCTCACAATGAAAATCATGCACTATACTGAAGCCGAACCCAAGCATTTTGACACGGATACCGCCAAGGGAGTTACTGGAAGAATCGTAATCGGCAAAGCCGACGGAGCTAATAATTTCTGCATGCGATTTTTCGAATTATCAACCGGAGGCTATACCCCGTTGCATACCCATGAATGGGAACATGAAATTATCATCCATGCGGGGAAAGGCGAAATCTTCTGCGAAAAAGAATGGGTCCCGGCTAACCGGGGGTATACCGTTTTTATTCCCGGAAATGAGAAGCACCAGATCAGAAACGCAGGTGATGAACCGCTGGTGTTTGCCTGTGTCATCCCTGCGGGACCTCCTGAATTATGAGTCTTAAACCTTGATGAACCCATAAATAGTTGAATTCATCAGGTGTTTGGTTTTTAGTATTTCGTGTTTTCGTGATTGATATGAATTGCTTGGAGAAAAAGCAACCCTGAACGGAGAACGCTGAACCTTTGAAACCCCACAAATACAGAAATCCGCTAGTCACGGTTGATGTTATTATTGAGATCGACGCCGATATCGTGCTGATTGAAAGGGAAAACCCGCCTTATGGGTGGGCCTTGCCGGGCGGTTTTGTAGATTATGGTGAATCACTGGAAGCCTCTGCCGTCCGGGAGGCAAAAGAAGAAACATCCCTGGATATCCGACTGGTTGAGCAGTTTCATACCTATTCGGACCCGCACCGTGATCCCCGGCACCACACCGTAACAACGGTTTTTATTGCCAAAGCTAACGATACACCAAAATCTGCCGATGATGCTAAAAATATCGGTGTTTTCAATCCGAAGAATCTACCCGCACCGATCGCTTTTGACCATGCGAAAATTATTAGCGATTATTTTCAATACAAAAACGGCGTTCTGAAAAAGGATATTTTTTGAAGATTCCACGTTGTCAGTGGTAAAGAATCCCCCGCAATGCGGGGCAGGCTTGGCCCAAAGGACCAGGCTTTTCAGGGCAAAAAAGGATGCTATCCTGTGGGCAAGGAGAAAAACTCAAGGCCGCAAGGTATGTTCAGGCCCTTTAAAGATTTGAAAACACTCCTTAAAAATAAGTCCTTCAAACTTGCGCCCTCCCCTGCTGATAATTCCGGAGAATCTCCGCCGAAAACCACTACCGGCCTGACCAGACCTTCCGAAACCGCAAAGGTTACCGCCGTCCAAAAGCCTTCCGTTCATGAAAATGACCTTTTCATGGCGGCCATGGCAGGCGTTGTGCCCATCGCCCGTGATGACTGCATAGAACATGATGCCGCACCCCATCCGCCACAATCTTATGAACATGATTACGAAGCCGAAACTCTTTTGCAGCTTGAAAATCTAATAAAAGATGGAGAAGGTTTTGTTGTAGCGCATACGCCTGAATACATAGAGGGTACGGGTTATAATGTTCATCCGGAGCTTACAAAACGCCTGCACCGGGGAGATTTTTCCATTCAGGCGCATCTCGATCTCCACGGTCTCGGTGTTGAAAATGCTAAAAATGCCTTTGATACGTTCTTTAAGGATGCGATTACCACCGGCAAGGGGGCCTTGCTGATTGTACACGGCCGCGGCCTTTCTTCCCCGGCAGAGCCGGTGCTGAAGACCAAGGTTATTGAGTGGCTCACCTGTGGTCCCTGGCGCAAGTGGGTTGTCGCTTTTACCAGCGCCAGGTCTTTTGACGGCGGTGCCGGGGCCACCTACGTGCTGCTCAGGCAACGGCCTGTTACAAAATCACAGAGAAAAAAGAAAAAACAACCATGATGGCGTCGTAAAAAGTCCACAACAACATCTGAGAAAATCAAATAAAAAGGCAGCGCCGAAACCCTGCCTTTAATTTTGCGTTAATGTGATGATACTTACTTTTTAAACTTTTTCCTCCTGAACCCTGCAAGCCCAATCAAACCATAGCCTAAAGCAGGGTTAAACATCTTTTTTGTAAATGAATCAAGCAGGATTGTGGTTGGTACATAGTGTGTATAAGACAAGTGCCCTAGCTCCGACGATCTGTCCCTTTTGTAGTGCTTAATCGGGTATCTATTTTGCGAAGGCGAGACGACATCTTTTGTAACATTCTAAAGGCTAATGAAGGATCTTCCTGTATTCTGCCCAACAAGGTCTTTTTGTCAATCGTAAGTATACGTGAATCTCCTTTTGAACGGACGGTACTTGAACGTACATCACGTTCAAAGACGGCCATCTCACCAAAAAAGTCACCTTCATACAACTCAGCAATATGAATTTCCTCGCCATTTTGCTCCTGGAGCACTTCAACAGCACCAGATTGTATTACATAAAGGCATTGACCTTCTTCACCCTGGACAACGATGTTTTCACCGTCCTGATAAAATTTTCCCAACGCATCGCTTTTGACAGCGGACGATTCCATCGTATCTCCAATTTTATAGGGGAATAAACCGACAATCGATTTCCATATGAAATTTACCCAAAATGCCGGTTTTAAGGTCCGGAAAAAGACATCGCGATAAGGGGCGCTACCTGTAAATGTATCCCACAAAATTGTGCTCATGTGGCGATGGATACCATCCTTGTGTTGTTCCTTGTATATCATACGTAATATACCTCGTTTCGTAAACTTACGTTTTTGAATTTGATGAGCAAAAGCAAAAATGATTTTACCGAGCGTATTGTCAAAATTGAGCGATTTACACACCGGCAGGTAATGTTTTTGAAAATCGTCAGAAGAGATGCCATGTAATATAGATGTTGTTGCAGCCGCTTTGGCAGCAATATAAGCAGCTCCGATACCGTTTTTATACAACTTTGATACAGCACAATCACCCACCAGTACTATCCTGTCGCTAAAGGGAAGGACAGCCGCACCGATATTCATTTTCGGAAAACATTTACATGGCAAACTTTTTAATAAATCGATGTCAGGAGGAAAACACCTTTTCATTTCGTCGGTCATCAATAACGACTGCACAAGCTCCTTATCTATATCCGTACCTAATAGAACCAGCGTCACATATCTACCCTTGGGGACTATTGC
>JAQBHK010000132.1:0-6174 GCA_032127815.1 Desulfobacterales bacterium | reverse complement strand
GGGATCTCCAATAAGTCAGGATCATTCCAAAGCGTCTGGGCATCAATGAAATCAATCTCATGCTTATTTTTAAGTTTTTGATTTTATAGGGTCAAATTCAAAATTCATGGTATATAAAATATACCAACCAGGTATAATTTGTCAATCATCGATTTGGTGTGTGGATTCGAACGCACGGGATAAGCGCAAAGCCATATCCGGAATTATGGCTCCTCTCTCATTTATGATTTTAGACAATGTTTTCCTGGAAACCCCGAGACTCTCGGCCATATCCTCACTGCAAGGAATAGCAAACAAGGCCAGGATCAACAAGCACCATCGATTTCGAAGATCTGTACCGGTGTCTGAATGTCGAGTTTCTGCTGTCTTGTTGGCCCCTTTTGAACAAAAAGGCCGCAAGTGGGGTAGACGATGTGACATGGCAGATGTATGCGGAAAATCTGCAAGCAAATGTCGAGGCGCTGGTGGAGCGACTGAAATCGAAACGCTATCGAGCCAAATTGGTTCGGCGCCGGTACATTCCCAAAGATGGCGGCAAAAAGAGGCCGTTAGGCATCCTTGTTATTGAGGATAAGCTTTTACAGACAGCCTGCGCAAAACTGATGTCTGCCATCTATGAGCAGGATTTTCTGTGCTTCAGCTATGGTTATAGACCAGAGCTGGGTGCGGGAGATGCAGTCAGGGAATTAACCTTTGACTTGCAGTATGACAGATACGGGTATGTCGTAGATGCCGATGTAAAAGGCTTTTTCACGAATATGGACCATGAATGGTTGCTTGAAATGTTGCGGCAACGCATTGATGATAAAGCCTTTTTGAATTTGATCCGCAAATGGCTGAAGGCATACTGGAGCTATCAAAAGCAAAGACACGCATGATGCGATTCAGCCGATTTCATCCGAGCATGAGGCGTCGGGTCACTTTCCTGGGATTTGAGTTTTTCTGGACAAAAGACCGGCAAGGGGAGCCACTGAAAGATTGACAAAATCTTATCGATAGTGATATTGTAATACTATTAATTATCGATAGAGGTTCTGTTATGCAAACAGTCATTGTGTCACCTAAATATCAAGTCGTTATTCCCAAGGCGGTAAGAGAGTCTTTAAAGCTTCGCCCAGGACAAAAAATGCAGGTTATTGAATATGATGGGCGGATCGAGTTTATTCCAGAACGAAATATTAGTGAGCTTCGAGGATTCCTCAAAGGAATAAATACTGCATTTGAACGGGAGGAAGATAGAGTATGAATATCGTCGATTCTTCCGGCTGGCTCGCATTCTTTGCGGACGAACCGAATGCGAAGCACTTTTTCATTCCCTTGAAAGATACAGCTTCACTTATTGTCCCAGCCGTAACGATCTATGAAATATTTAAAGTCGTTCTTCGGGAATCCAATGAAAATAAGGCGCTTCAAGCGGCTGTAGCCATGCAAAAAGGCAAAGTTATAGATCTGACAGCCAAGCTCGCAATCGACTCTTCAAAGCTCAGTCTTCAGCATGGTCTTCCAATGGCGGACAGTATTATTCTTGCAACAGCCCTGGTATTCAACGCTACAATTTGGACTCAGGATACGGATTTAAAAAACATCTCAGGAGTAAATTACTTTCCGAAGAAGTAGCAAATGACCAACCAGTCGGTGTACCAGACAGGAAGGGTCGGCGGCTTTTCCCTGTTTTATTTTTAGGCCGTTTCCTTTTGGCATTTAACACGGTTTCGCTGACCTCCTGCCGGTAACCTTTTTAGCTTTGAATTGGTACATTTTGGGTACACATAAATAATAAAAAATTTTACCAGTATGCTTTCAATAAGTTTAAGGACTAAATTTCGTCTAATTTGCATAGATCGAGAAGGTTGCGAACAAATCCAGCCACCTCTGCTTGAATCGCTTCATCTGTACCGCCTGTAATAAAGCGAGCAGCTCTAACCGCTCCGACACTATCATTGTTTGTAAAATCTTCATTTAAGATTTTTATAGCCTCTTTCGCTTCCTTCTCATGTAATAATGGTTTCAGAGCTTTTGCAATATCCTCAACACCGCTTCCGTAATTTCGGATGTGGTAATATAGGTCATAAGCATCTTTATTTTCGCCCCTTTTCCTGAAAGCAAGCGCTTTAAGCACCACAAATGCACCCGGTCCGCAGAAATAAACATCGCGTTTTGCATTTTCACCAAAAATTGTATAACCTTCCAATGTAATTTTTATTCTATCTTTGAATGCAAGCTCAAGACCAGGAGTAATCACGGCTGCAAAATCTTTTTCGATATCTTTAATCTGTCCACCCTCATCATTATCACTGACCGGTGGGACAAGAAAATCGATGGTAACCTTTCCGGCTTTTTCAATTTTCCACCGCTGGCGGGTCAGGTTGCCCTGCTCATTTACATCCGGAGAAAATTTTGCTGATCGCAGGCGATCGGTGATGGCTTGATACTTTTTGTTATCGAATATCGCCAAGGTAAGTCCCATGTCCAAGTCCATTGTACCGGCATGGCTGTCTGCACCGTCGGGCAAGTTTTTCTGGTCGATTAGGATTGAGGGGACAAGACCGCCAACGATGACCGCCTGCTCCATGTAATCCTCCAGTATAGTAGCGACATACAGGCAGGTTGCCGTGACGAGTTGGACCTGTTCCTTGCTGTATTCAGCAGCGCTTGATGGCTTTTCAGGCATGCTTATTCCAATTTAGAAACTCCTTCCGAAGATTACCGGCCGCTTCCATGGCTCTTTCCGGATGGCCGAATAGATCAATATACACTTGAATCGGATGGGTGCAATTAATCCCTTCCACTTTTCCAGAGCCATGGAATACACCTTCGTCTTTAGGTACAACAAACCAGACGTTAGAACCTCGTTCTTCCTCCCTGAATCCAAGGATTTTTATTAATTCTTTTGATAGTTGCTCGTCTATATAAAATGTGACAATTCGAAAGCCCGCAAACTTGCTATACAACCAGGCACCGCTGAGGCCGGTAGCAGCGTGCTTAATATCCTCTTTCAACAAAAGATCTGCTATTTTCTGTAAAATTTCATTACTCGACCGGGCGGCCATATGGCCTTTGATGATTCGGTTCTTTTTGAAATCATATTCTCCGCGCCATGAGTCTAATAAAAGATTCGGATCTGGCACAACAATTGAACCGTTTTTTTTTCGTGAAACAAGCTCTTCCGCTTCTAAACGTGAAACGATGCGACTGGTAAACCCCTCGTCCATATTTGTAGCGAACGATAATTCCCGTTGCGTCATCGATTTATCGGCATTGATCAGCAACCATCTTGCTATACGAGCGCTTTTGGGGGCAAAAGGGCTTGAAGGACGGCCAAGGGCTTTAAAAAGATTCGGCTGACCATTGATAAGGATACGCAAGTTTAGAGCAGAGATATCCGCATTCCCCGATAAATCAGCCCATGAAACACCGCTGTCTTCGCAGAGCTTACGACCAACGTCTCCCATGAAGGGTACCACAACTAACGGAATAAGGGGCGCTTGAGATTGTATCCGGTTCTTTATTAAGGTTTGAATTGCTGAGGAAACTTGAGCAGAGTTGCTACCGGCTTTTATTTCAACAACGAACTCATAATTTCCCACTTTAAAATATCCATCGACATTTTTATTGTGAGGCGGATTTTTTTTGCGTATTTCATTTTTTGAAACCTTTAGCCATTCGGCCAAAAGATCCACAATTTTTTGCAGGGCATCTTTTTCAGATATGCGCATCATACTTAACTAAATAGCACTGCTTGACAAATGTGTCAAGTATTATATTTTAATCAAGCAGTTTGACATGAAGCGTATAACATTTTGGCGCTAAACTTAACTAAAAGCAGCAACTTGACTTTTAATTCAAGTGTGCTTTTTTAGTCAAGCATCGCAGGGTTGCAACAAAATTATTGACATTATTGGCTTTCTAAACTTTTAATCAACTCATTCGATATATTATGGCTTTCAATGCGCATGATGCTTTCTTGGGCACTGCCGTAGCTCAGAAGATTGATGCTACCATACCAGACAGTTTTTTGATCCATGACAGCGAATTTCTGGTGAATGTTGGGCCTGAAGACAACACTTATACCGTTGCCCTTTAGCATCTCCAATACCCGCTCCAAAGCAAATCGATCTTTGGCTTGAAAGGCCTCTGCCGGCCTTGTCACGACAATTGCTCGGACGCCTTTGTCTATGGCGATTCTCAAGTGCTGTATCATTTGCGCGGCGCGTCTTTTTCTCACAAAGGGGCTTACGATCAAGATTTCTTTCTTAGTTCCGGCGACATCATTGCTGAAGACCGGCAGAAAACTGTCCTTATCAAAAATGATATCCAATGATGCTGACATGATATCCTCGCTTTTGGCTTTGTATCCCATCGAGGCATATCCAGTAAGCCGTTTTTGATACATTCTTTCCACCATCTTTATGTGGATATCCACAATAGCGCTCAAAGTCTTTTTGCCTGCACCCAGTTGGCCGATGACGCTTATCTTTTTCTTTTGTCCTCTTTTCTTGCCTGCTGGGGACGAAAGGCGGCCACACGGCCATTAATTAAAATAACCACCTAAAATACTTGGCAATATGCATATTGGCAGAAAAGTCTCTGACAAAAAACTTGAATTCACACCTAATGATTTCAGCAGGTTAGAGGGTTGAAACTATTCAAAAGAGAGCGTGGTAGACATTTGGTAGACAAAACGCA
This sequence comes from Desulfobacterales bacterium, assembly GCA_032127815.1. Taxonomy (GTDB): domain Bacteria; phylum Desulfobacterota; class Desulfobacteria; order Desulfobacterales; family UBA11574; genus Desulfatibia_A. Next base: position 1,488 of record JAQBHK010000132.1, on the reverse strand, counting down.
AAAACGCCGATTTTAAGCGAAATCGACGTTGCGTAAGTATTTGAATTTATTGGTCGGGGCGAGAGGATTTGAACCTCCGACTTCCTGCTCCCAAAGCAGGCGCGCTGCCAGGCTGCGCCACGCCCCGATCATCAGTAATTCCTAACACGCTTTATCTAAACCTGCAAGGTTATAATGCTGAATCCTTACGAGTCGGATTCAGCACGATTTAGGTTTAAGGTGTTAAGTTATGACTCAAGTTTCGCACCCCATACTTTAACGATGCGCTTTACTCGTAAAGGTTGGATGGTGTTTTTTAAAAGGCAAAATACCTCGACAACTGCGCAAAAAATTATGTTCTCACAACTCAACCAGGCCAGGCGCAACCACAGCGTTTGTCGATGTTTTGTATTCTATTCAGTATGATAAAATGATATTTGATGTCCAGGCGCCGGCAACAAAGCGAAAACGCTCTGTTAATATTTTGCCTTTTAAAAAATATCATCCAACCCTTGAGCGCTAAGGGTTTTACTTTGAATAATGTATAACACAGCTCATGTGCTGCTATGGTTCGTGGGGGACCCTGGTTAGCGGACTTTTGCAAAGAATTCGTCAATAGCGTTGTGTATTCCTTTGGCAATTTTAGACAAGACATTGATATCACGCAATGATTTTTCTTCAGACGGGTTGGTGATGTATCCGATTTCAATGACAACCGCCGGCATATCAGCTCCCTCAAGAACCATCAGCGGTGCCCCTTGAATGTTACTGCTGACAAATATTAACTGTTGATCAATGCGGTTGCGAATCAGCTTGGCCAGGACGCTGCTGGTGGTTTTATGCCGGCTTTGAATTTTATCCCAGGGTATCTGAGTGCCGGATTTTAGCGATTGTAGTAGTTCGGTTGTTTGTGTCAGGCCAGGGCCCAAAGGCTCTTTGAAATAATAAAGCGTCATGCCGCAGGCCTGGTGATTAAAACTGCCGCCGGTATGGATACTTATGAACAGATCGGCGGATTCGTGATTGGCCGTTGCCGTGCGGCTCGGAAGATCTAACCCATAGTCATCGGTGCGTGTCAAAATCACCTTGTAGGTGTTGGAAAGTTCAACAGCGATTATGCGGGCAAGATTGAATGATACGGTTTTTTCTAACGTTCTTTCCGGCCCCTTGGCCCCCCTGTCATGCCCTCCATGCCCGGGATCTATAACAACAACCTTCTGATAATTAACAATGTTCGGTATTTGTGCATTTCCTTCGGCAACCAGAATGACCGGCAGTAAAATTGCACAACCTAAAGCAATCATACGCAAGGCCGTGGCATGCTGTTTGCAATATCTTGACATGATCGATGCTTTGCTCTATTTCCTTGACACCCAGAGGGTTTGATAATATTTTTGATTTAGCTTTCTGTTGATCTTTAATATATTTGAATATATTGTCAAGTAACAGTTTGGAAGCAGTATCACAAACAGATACCGATATGCGAGAGTGGCGGAACTGGTAGACGCA
>JAQBHK010000131.1:0-6054 GCA_032127815.1 Desulfobacterales bacterium | reverse complement strand
CCTGGGGCTTTGATACCTTGAAATAGCGACAGTAACACAATCAAAAATAGGATCATATATGCATACCGATATTAGTTTAAATATGGGGGAACCCATTTGTCCCTCCGTAATATGTAAAGCGGATTGTTCTTGAATGTGGGCATTTAACGGCGCGACTGACCAGCGGGCGAGGTTTTTAGCCCGTCGGAGTCCAGGCGTAGGTTATATTGCTTTTATGCTGCAATAGGTTTAATACTCTGAAAAGAAGTTTCATTTAACTGACTGAGTCCCCAATTGTTTTGTAGGTTAAGCCAAAACTGAGGGCTTCCTCCCAAGGCTTTTGAAAGTTTCATTGCCATTTCTGCGCTAATGCCCCTTTTCCCACGGCATATCTCATTAATTGTTTTCGGCAAAACTCCGATATGTTTCGCAAGTGCTGATTGAGTAAGGCCCACCTCCTCTAGCTCATCTTGCAAGACTGCGCCAGGATGTATGGGTGTAAAATGTATCTTGTTCATTATGGCTCCTTTAAACCTTAGTGGTAGTCGATAATCTCGACATCAGCCGCATTTTCTATTTCCCATTTGAAACAAATGCGGTACTGATTATTTATTCGAATACTAAATTGACCTTTTCTCTTTCCTTTCAATTTTTCGAATCGATTTCCGCGTATTTCTTGAAGGTCCTGCATTGATGTCACAGCTCCTAAACGTGCAAGTTTTATCTGGGCTTTTAGGTGCAAGTCCTTTGATAGAGTCCGCAAAGCTTCCTTGGTGGCTCTGCCATAATTGATGTCTTCAGTTCCTTTATTTTTGAAGTTATGGATAGCCATTGTTAACCTTAAAAGACAACACACCAGCTATACCGGATACCGGTATAGCGGTCAAGTATTTTTTAAAGGAGAAATTAGGTGAATTGTCAATATTAACTGGGTTCAAATCATTGGGTCTATTCGAATTTAAACAGCAATATAACGCAGAAGTCAGTTGACAGCCAGGGCAAATTCTGTTGTAATCCCACCAGTATCGATCATTTTTTCGTATTCGGTATCTTTGTATTTCCAGGGTAAAGTGCCACCAAATTGAAGAACGCGAATTATAGAATTGATGCTATCCATTAACCATGGGCATATATGGCCAATATCTTCAGGATATCTGTACTTATCGCCTATACGATGATGGTCGCATCCGTCGCCTCTAAAAATCTCTATTTCAATGTTCAACGTTGGACGTTCGATGTTCGATGTTCAGTCTGTTTGACGGTCATCTTTCAAAACAACTTAGCGCTTATGGGAAGGTTTATCAAAAGGTTGTATTAAGTAGCACTTCACATATCTTCAGCGATCGAAACCGTGCGGTCGCCGAGGATGTTCACATAACTTCCCATTTCATTATCATACCAGCCGTAGATAACAGCCTGGGTTACCGGCACCCGCACAACGGAATCCTGTAACGACGCTATAATATCTTTTTCGATTCCCGGCACTTTTTCCAGATCAATGGTCACCTCGGCCGTGCGGGTATGATTTACATGACCCTCAATAACGGCGGCAGCTTTGGGCAATCCTATGATATCTCCGGAAACATTCTGTTTTTCGGTATATATGAGATACCCATGGGGGTCAGCGGATGCCGCTTGACGGTATACGTGCCCGATAAGATCACGGTCGATAAATTTTCCGGTAAGTTCCTCTTGTAGATTCATAACCAGAATGATGAGCGACCCGCTAGAGGTGGGAACCCTGACCGATTCTGCAATAAAACCGATCTCTTCCATCTCCGGGATGACCAGTCTCAAGGCCTCGGCGGCTCCGGTTGAGGTCAGGATAATGTTGTTCATTATGCTCCTGTTTTTTCTTAAGTCCCTCGTTCCGGTTTTGGGGAGCCGGTCTAAAACTTCTTGTGAGCCTGTCACGGCATGAATCGTAGCCATGGATGCCGATAGTATTTTCTTGGGACCGAAATAGTTGATAAGCGGCTTCATCATGTGTGCCAGGCAGGTCGTCGTACAGGAAGCACAGGATATAAGTTGGTGGCGCCTGGGGTCATAGTCATTTGCATTGATGCCCATGATGGTCGTTATGGCATCCGGGGGCATCGCTTGTTTCTTATCTTTAATCTTAAACGGCGCGGAAACAATCACTTTATCAGCACCCGACTCGAGATGTCCGCGCAGAGATCCTCCGGGATTTTCCGGCGACAAGGTGGGGTCCAGAAACTGTCCGGTTGTATCGACGACTATTTTTACGCCGTGGGCCCTCCAGTCTAACTGAACCGGATTTCTGAACGATCGCAGGAGACGGACCTTGATGCCGTCAATCGTCATCGTGCCGCTCTCATCATTCAAATCGCTGATCAGAGACGCAGACTGACATCCGTAAAGATAACTGTGGAGCAGACCGTAGGTTGAATCCCTTTCCAGGTAGTGCGCAATGTCGGCCAGGGATGTTCCGGCTTCTCGCCCGATATTCACGACAATTTCATCAAAATACTTGCGTCCTACATGGTGCCAGACCGCCAGCTTGCCTATTCTGCCCAATCCGTTGATACCAAGCTTGATCCCTTTTCCGCTTCCAGCAGTCATCGCTTTATTCTCCTGTTATCAGTTCTAAGTGATCTGTGACCCGTAACTCGTAAACCGTAACCCGCTTTACCCGGATTTCTCATCAGTCAGAGCGGTGCAGGAGCAAGGCATTTCAGCCCGAAGACGTAGCACTTTACTTCGAGGGCTTAATAACGCAGTTCCTGTGCCACTCTGGCTGATGAGAGATTCGGGTTAGGCCGGATTGATCCTTATCAAACCTCGATAGACCGACCCTTCCCGGCCGTCAATGCTGAGATGGTCACCGGATTTAAACAGCACCTGGTCGAACGTGCAATTTTTCGCCGCTTCATTGCAGATAAGGTTTCCGCAACCGACCACACAGGTTTTGCCAAGCCTGTGGGCCACAACAGCGGCATGGGAAGTTACTCCGCCCCTTGCCGTCAGTAGACCGTCGGCTGCATATATTTCCCGGATATCATCGGGAACGGTATCCCCTCTGACAAGAATAAGGGACGTGTCAGGCTCTTGGGCCCTCCATCGATCGATTTCCTGCAGACTGAAAACGATGCGCCCGCACATAGCCCCGCCGCTGACACCGATACCGTGCCCTAAAAAATTCTCTTTTGTTTTACCGTCAAGATCAAACGTAAAAACCTTTTTGCGCTCTCTCATGGACATGTCGCGTCCCTGAAGCAGATACAGATCTTTTTTGAAAGGGCTCTCAAAGGTGAACTCTATCTCCTGCGGACTCCACCCTTTTTCATAAATCAGCTCTTGGGCCCATGCTTTCATGGTCATATAAATTTCGGGGAAATGGGTTTCAAGGTTTATTTCCGAGTCCCTCATTTCGACTTCTTGCTGCATGACTGAAATCGGCAGCGTCTTAACCAGCCCTGAAACCACATCTTCGCCTTGATTTTCAAGGGTAAAATCACCCCACAGCTTCAAAATATCTCCGGCCCACCTGGGATTATGGGTAAAGAACACACCGGTGCCGGACTGTTGTGAAATATTGCCAAAGACCATCTCCTGCACCGTCACAGCCGTGCCCCAGTCATCGGATATGCCCATAATGCTTCTGTAGGTTTTTGCTTTGGATGATTGCCAGGACTCAAAAACTTTTTTGATGGCCATAAGAAGCTGATCGAAAGGATCTTCGATAATCTCGATCCCCTCATCCTTGATCCTGGCCTTATAGTTCAAGGCCACCTGTTGCATCTGTCGGCCGGTAAACCCTTTTTTAAATGGAATGTCCGTTTGCTGCTTGAATTCGCTGATAATGGCATCAAAAACATCCCTTGCAAGGCCGAATGACATGCCGTAACCCTGCAAAAAGCGCCGATAACTGTCCCAGGCAAACCAGGTGTTGCCGGTACGGACAGCGATGCTGGCGGCGATCTCTTCGTTGATGCCCACATTGAGGAAGGTGTCCATCATTCCCGGTTGTGAAATGGCGGATCCGCTTCTGACGGAAAACAGCATCGGATTTTTAGGATTTCCAAACTCTTTGCCGGCAAGCTTATCCAGATCTGCTATTTGACGAGCGATCTGCTCCTTGAAATTTTGCTCGGCCGGCGGATAACTGTCAATAATCTCTCTGTAGCGAAAAGCTTCGGTAGTTATAATAAAGCCCGGCGGTACGGGTAAGCCGTAACTTTTCAGTTTGATCATGTTGTGCCCTTTGCTGCCCAAATGAACGATGTCGGCAACCCTTTCGCCGGGCTGGTCCAGGGACGTCATGATGCGCTGGGGGTCATAATTTAAAAGCAGCTGGAGTTTGTTGCCGGGGAGCTTATCGGCCTGGTGAAAAAGGGTTTGCAGTATGCGGCTCAAAAACCGGTCCAGCTGCTGCAGACCCAGTGACAGAGCGATGCGCTCTCTGAAAAAAATCTCCGTGACCCTGTGCATCAGCTTTTCGTGATCGAATGAGCCGTCCCGGGAAAGATATTTCGGCAGAATCTGATCGACCTCTATCTGGGACAGAATCCGGGTTAAGTTCTCTGCGTGAATATTGTGAAAGTGGTCATTGATGATATTTTTTACGGCCCGCACAAAACCTTTGAATATATCGAGATACTGGGTAAAGGAAAAGCCCTTGAGCTCTAATGAATGGCCTAAAAGTTCCATCTGGCGCTCCATCTCAACCAGTGAAATACCATCTAATTTCAGAGCTTTGTCAAACAAGCGCAGGCGATCGTAGATCTGGAAAAAAGTCGCTTTGGTTATCAGGCTCAGATCGATATCTTCGACAAGTTCCTCAAAAAGAACATTGACCAAAGATTCGATTCTAAACGTAAGTCCCAGAGCATCAAATTTCATTTCGTGGTAACTGCCATACATGGAAGGTATATCCACGGTAAAATGTCTTTTTTGATAAATGTCTTCCTTGATTTCGTACGATTGGTCAGACAGGATTAAATCTTTTAACTGTTCCAGATAATCGAGCAGCCAGTAAATCTTTTTCTTTAGATCAGGTTCGGCCAGGGCAACTTGCAAGCGGCCCAGATCGGGAAAGGCTTCGGCCTGGAGCGGGGCAATGTAATTGTCAAACTCGACAAAATCGAAATAGTATTTCTGATACAAAAGTTTGTAAAAAGATATCGCCAGACAAACCCTTTCCTGATCTATTTCCGATACGCCTGAAATACCTTCCAAAAGGTGCTTGACCTGCTCTTCTTTGATGGTAATAAGGCCTTGCGGCCAAGAGAGTCCCGTGGCGCTTAAAAATGACATGGCCCGGTGAACACCGTCGATGTAAGGCCCCTTGGCATCGATTTGGACAAAGATATTGGGAGGTACAAAAGGCTTGATCAGGCCTTTGTCCCCGGTTTTCCAGAAATCTAAAGTTGCCTCCATAAAATCGATGATCAGATTGCTGCTTTCAACGTGACTCTGTTTTCGCAAAAAATGGATAAGCAAGTCTTTTCGATGGGTTATTTCGTCAAAACGTGTCGAAATATCCCTCAATTGGCCTTCGGCACCGATATCGTTAAAATAGACCGGGAACAGGCGTGCAAGTTGTTTGGCCAGGTTAAATACCGCTCCGATACCGCTGTTTAAAAATTGCGTGATATCCCTGGGGAAAATGTCGGTATCTTTAATAAAAACACCGCACAGCGAAAGATGAATGATCAGGTACGAAAGCAGCCGGGGAGACCATGTGGGGTTGAGTGCAATAAGTTCCAGCCATATCCGTATATTCAGAATATGGGCGCTATTGACTTTTATTTGCCAGTCGTTGCCCACGCCGCTTATCATCGGTGCTTGAAAACCCAGGTCGATAACCGCGTCGATAAAGAAATTGACAAGGTCGCTGTCATCGGTTTTGTAAACCGCCTTTCCCATATTCAGGACGCAGTTTAACGCCGTGGCCGGAAATTCTTTCGTGCAGGCTTTTAAAATGGAGAATGTTTTTTGGATTAATTGCTGTACATTCTTATAATCCTTATTCCCAATGACCCAGCTCATGGTTCTGTTGATATCCCTTAAGGCTTCCTCGTGGATCATCGACAACCCGGAAATATTCATGAT
>JAQBHK010000130.1:0-3050 GCA_032127815.1 Desulfobacterales bacterium | reverse complement strand
GTCGATACCGATTTCTTTGGGGGGAAGATCCTTTATATGCCCAACGGTTGCAGCTATGTTGTAACTTTCGCCGAGATACTTTTTCAGGGTTCTAATTTTGGTAGGTGATTCTACGACGACTAAAGGTTTTGTCACAATTTCCCTCGTTTCAGTTTTTTTAAGTCTTGAATATAAGTTGGTTTCTTTAAAAGTAAACTATTTAATTTTTTGAAACCGTTCACAGAATCTATGAAATTCCAAATTCCAAGCATCCCGCCAAAAAAACGGCGGGCAGGCAAATTCCAAAATAATATTAAACTATCAGCATTCAGCGACGGAAAAGAGTTTGCCTGGTGCCTGTTGCACCATACCTTTAAGTTCGAGGTGCAGCAATATACTCGAAAGTTTTCCAGGTTCGATGGAAAGCTTTCTGACAAGATTATCGATGTGCACAGGGTAGGGCTCAAGGGTGTTATACACCAATGACTCCTCTGATGAAAGCAAAGGCTGTTCCGGTTTGTTTTCCCTGGGGTCCGGCTGATTTTTTTCATCAGGCTTGACTGCTGCCGGAAGTTCTTCGATGATGTCCTGGGCGCGTTCAACCAATTTGGCACCCTCTTTAATGAGGGTGTGGGTCCCCATACTCTTAAAGGAGTGAATGTTTCCCGGTATGGCAAATACTTCCCTGTTCTGTTCGGCTGCAAGACGAGCCGTTATGAGTGCCCCGCTCTTTTTGGTGGCTTCCACGACAACGGTTCCCAGGGAAATTCCGCTGATAATTCGGTTTCGCCTGGGAAAGTTATGGGCCTCAGGCTCTGTCTTTAACGGAAACTCCGAAATGACAGCGCCGTTTGCTGCGATTTGATGAAAAAGCTTTATATTGTCTGCCGGGTAGACTCTTTCGAGGCCGCTTCCAAGAACGGCGATAGTTTTACCTTTGCTCGACAGTGCGCCTTTGTGGGCGGCCGTATCAATTCCTTTGGCCATGCCGCTGACAATTTTAAAATTAAAAGAGACCAGATCCCGGCACAACCGATTGGCCGTTGAAATGCCATAACTTGTTGCATTCCTGGATCCAACCACTGCAATGTTCTCAATGCGTCCGTCAAGACGGCCGTAAACATATAAAAAAGGAGGCGGATCCGGTATTTGCAGCAGCAAGGGCGGGTAATTTTTATCCGCCATGGTGATGATGTCATAGCCTTTTTGAACCACCAGGTCGATCTCCTTTTTGACCGTTTCAGGCATTCTGTGGCCTTTGATCGACGATGCAAGACGTGAAGACATGCCGGCGACTTCAAATAGATCCTCCAGGGATGCCTCAAAAACATGCTGCGGTGAGTGAAAGCGGTCTATCAGCCGTTTGAATAGATGGTTCCCGATTCCAGGAGCACTTTTGAGTTTAAACCATGGTAGTAAATGTTCCATCTAGACGCGCTTAAAAAAAGGTCGTTGTATAAAATCGCACAGCGATTTTATTACTTTTTCTTTCCGTGTATCTGCCGGGCAAGGAGAATAGGGCTTGCAACGTAGATTGATGAGTAGGTTCCGATCAGGACACCCACAATCAATGCAAATGCGAAATCGTGGATGATTCCGCCTCCCAGGACAAACAGGGCTAAAACCACAATGAGGGTGGTCACAGATGTCAGTATGGTCCTGCTGAGCGTCTCATTGACACTTTTGTTGATAATGAAATCGAGAGGATTGCGGTGATGTTTTCTCAAATTTTCCCGGATTCTGTCAAAAATAATTATCGTATCGTTCAGTGAGTACCCGATGATAGTGAGAAGTGCTGCGATAATCGGCAGGGTAAATTCCTTGTCAAAAATCGAAAATATACCGACAGTAATGGTGACGTCATGGATAAGGGCTACAATCGCACCCATGGCGTATTTCAAATCGAGAAACCAAAAAAGTAACAAGGTGACGATAAGTGCTGCGGCCATTAAAATCGGGATGCTGACATCAAAAATAGAAAGCAGATAGACGGCCCCCATAAGTGTTGCGGCCATGACCGCGCTTAACATCCACTTTAACTCAAAACGACCGGATATATAGATAGTAATAAAAAGCAGGGCATAAAACATGGCGAATAAGGCTTTTTCACGCAGGTCTTGACCCACCTGGGGGCCAACCATTTCCACTCGACGGATCTCCACATCTTTGCCCATGGACGATTTCAAAGCGTCTTGCACTTTGAGCGCAAATCCCTGTGAGGTTGCCGCTGATATGTCGGTCCGGATAAGATATTCATTCTCTTGCTGGTCGCCGAAGAGTTGCACTGTTGAAGTGCCCATGTCTATGGCAGCCAGTCCCGCTTTTATCTCTTTGATCTTGACCGGTTCAAAAAATTTCACCTGTATCAGCGTTCCGCCGGCAAAGTCGATGCCGTATCGAGGTCCTCCACGTATAAAAAGAGATAGGATGCTGACAAGTATCATTGCTATGGATACCGCGAAAGCTATTTTACTATTACCGATAAAATTTATATTTATATCAGGTTTTATTATCCGCATAGATTGGGTCCTTGTGCTTTAGATGCTTAAGTGCTTGGTTTTGCGTGTTATCAATAAATAATCGAAGATAAGCCGTGACAGGATAAGGGCTGTGAACAGGCTGGAGAGCACCCCCAGGCTCAGTGTGACGGCAAATCCTTTTACCGGGCCGGTTCCGAACTGGAACAGCACCAGCGCGGCAATAAGCGTTGTAACGTTGGCATCGAGGATGGTAAGTGTGGCTCTGTCGTAACCGGCATCGACGGCTGCCCGGGGTGTCTTGCCCAGGCTCATCTCTTCCCTGATACGCTCGAATATAAGAACATTGGCATCCACTGCCATACCGATGGTAAGGATAATGCCGGCGATACCCGGCAGTGTCAGTGTGGCCTGCAAAGCGGCCAGACCTCCGGCTATCAGAAGAATATTAAGGATCAGGGCAAAGTCGGCAATCAGTCCGGAGCCCTTATAATATATCACCATAAACATGATGACGAAAATACCGCCGATGAACATAGAGAAAAGACCTTTCCTGATGGAATCAGATCCCAGAGAAGGGCCGACGGTTCTTTC
>JAQBHK010000129.1:0-3686 GCA_032127815.1 Desulfobacterales bacterium | reverse complement strand
CCAACAAAACCTTAGAAAAGGAGAAACATATTATGAATGAAGGCGTTGCTGAAAGCCAGACAGCAATCGATCAGCTCTGTATCAATACGATTCGTACCCTTTCCATGGATGCCGTCCAAAAGGCCAACTCCGGGCACCCCGGTGCCCCCATGGGGCTTGCCCCCGCCGGCTATATGCTTTGGACCCGAATCATGAAGCATAATCCCGCAAACCCCGGCTGGCTCGATCGGGATCGCTTTGTGCTTTCCGCCGGACATGCTTCCATGCTGATCTACAGCCTGCTCTATCTTTGCGGATATGATCTAACCCTTGATGACATTAAAAATTTCCGGCAGTGGCAAAGTAAAACCCCCGGGCACCCTGAATTCGGGCACACCCCGGGAGTGGAAACAACTACCGGCCCTCTGGGACAGGGTTTTGCCAATGCCGTCGGCATGGCCATGGCCGAAAGACACCTTGCAGCCCGTTTCAACCGTCCCGGGCACGAAATTGTCGACCATTATACCTACATTATGTGTGGTGACGGGGATATGATGGAAGGTGTTGCTTCAGAAGCGGCCTCCCTTGCCGGGCATCTGGGTCTGGGACGTCTGATCTGCATATATGACGACAATAAAATTTCAATTGAAGGCCGTACGGATATAACTTTTACTGAAGACGTCGCGATGCGTTTTAAGGCCTATAACTGGCATGTACAAAAGGTCACCGACGGCAACGACACTGAAGCCATTCTCAAAGCCCTTGAAGCCGCCAAGGCCGAAACCGATAAGCCGTCACTGGTTGTCATGCGTACTAATATTGCCTATGGCAGCCCCAACAAGCAGGACTCGGCTGATGCCCACGGAGCTCCCCTTGGTGCAGATGAGGTCTGTCTGACCAAAAAGTGTCTGGGCTGTCCTCCGGATATTGAGTTTTGCGTACCGGAGGAAGTGCTCGACTGGGTCGGAAAATGTGTCGAGCCCGGAAAAGAATCCGAAGAACACTGGCTGGAAAAATTTCAGGCCTATAGAAAAACCCACCCGGATCTGGCCGCCCAATGGGTGGATGCTACGAGCGGTTACCTAACCAAGGGATGGGACAGCGAAATTCCCGACTTTTCCCCTGCAGACGGGCCCATAGCCACGCGGGCTGCGTCCGGCAAGGTTTTGAACGCGATTGCCAAAAACCTGCCCACCCTGATCGGGGGCTCTGCTGATCTGGCGCCTTCGAACAAAACCTATTTGGATTTTTCACATGAGTTTCAGAAAGACTCATACGACGGCCGCAATATTCGCTTCGGCGTCAGGGAGCACGCCATGGCGGCCATCATGTCCGGCTTGTTCCTGCACAACGGCATTCGGCCTTACGGCGGAACATTTCTTGTGTTTTTCGACTACATGAAACCGGCCATCCGCGTTGCCAGTCTGATGAAACTACCGGTCATTTATGTCTTTACCCATGACAGCATTGCCGTTGGCGAGGACGGCCCCACCCACCAGCCGGTTGAGCAGCTTGCCAATCTGCGCAGCATCCCGGGCATTACCGTTATACGACCGGCAGATGCAATCGAAACAGCAGCGGCATGGCGCCAGGCCGTCAGAACCACCAGTGGCCCGGTAGCACTGATTCTGAGCCGCCAGAAACTCCCGGTTCTCGGCCAAAAAGAATCCGCCGACGAGCTGTCCAATGGCGCATATGTTCTGGAGGATTCCGACGGCAAACCCGACATTATCCTGATCGCTTCGGGTTCAGAAGTGCACATTGCGCTTGAAGCTCGTCAACAACTGGCCCAAAAGGGTATCGGCGCCCGCGTGGTGAGCATGCCGAGTTGGGAATTGTTTGAAAAATCTTCTCAAGAATATAAGGACCGTGTACTTTTGCCTGATGTTGCCGCGCGCATTGCCATCGAGGCCGGCCTTCCCATGGGCTGGGAACGTTACACCGGCAGCAGCGGCACCATTATCGGCATGACCGGCTTCGGTGCTTCCGCGCCCGGCCATGTCGTTATGGAAAAATACGGTTTTACATCGGAAAATATTGTGCGAAAAGCTCTGGATCTTCTTAGTAAATAAAAGCACGCAAAAAGGAGGTTTATGGATTTTAAAGTATTAATAACCACCTTTGGTATGATCTTTCTCGCTGAACTGGGAGACAAAACCCAGCTGGCTACATTCTGCATCTCGGCAGACTGTGATTCCAAGATTTCCGTTTTTTTAGGATCCGCCGGCGCTCTGGTGTTGAGTTCACTTATCGCTGTCCTTTGCGGTACGGTATTGGATCGCTTTTTGCCGGCCGATTATATCAAAATCGGAGCCGGTCTGATTTTTGTTGTCGTGGGAATCGGAATGCTAATTTCAGCAGCAAGGGCACTGGGAACATAACAGCAAGGAAAGAGGAACAATGGACCCGGCGGTTAAAAAAGCAATTTATGACGCAGTGCGGAAAGAACCCTTTGCACAGACCATGAAAATGCAGCTGGTCGAGCTGGAATTAGGCTATGCGGCGGTGGAGATGCCCTATGATCCGGCAGCTATGAACAACATCTATGATCGCGCTCATGGCGGGGCTATTTTCGGCCTGATTGATGAAGCCTTTGAGGCTGCCGGCCAGACGGACGGCACCATAGCTGTGGCCTTGAACGTAAATGTAACTTATGTGGCCAGCCCGGAAACCGGGGTGCGCCTGCGGGCCGAAGCCCGGCAGCTCAGTCAAACAAAAAAGACCGCCAGTTATGATATCAGAGTCACTGACAATAACAGCCGGCTGCTTGCTACCTGCCAGGCCCTGGCGTATCGTACCGGCAAGCCGATTCCTTTCCTTTAGCCTAACCCGGGCAAGTCCCGCAAGCTGGACAGGCGGGGCGGCAATGCAAAAAAAAGATTTTCCATGAAGCGACCATCGGAGGAAACTCCCCAACCCCTGAAATAACTACAAAATGTGAATAATATGAAAATAGCAGATAATGCATTGAAAATATTAAAAAGAAGGTACTTAGCTCCAGGCGAGACCTGGGAAGACCTGTGTGACCGGGTCGCGCATATAGTCGCCGAAGATGAAACCAGCGCAAAGGCCCGTACCACCTGGAAAAAACATTACAAAGAGCTTATGCTGAACCTTGATTTTCTACCCAACAGCCCCACGCTTCGCAACTTCGGGCGCAACCAGGGCTGCGGCAGCGCCTGTTTCGTGCTGCCGCTGGAAGACAGCCGCAAAAGCATTTTCAAAACCCTGTCCGATGCTGTTGACGTGCAAGCTTACGGTGGCGGAACCGGCATGAGCTTTTCAAGACTGCGTCCCAAAGGTGACCGTGTTAACTCCACGGGGGGAAAAGCATCCGGACCGGTCTCTTTCATGAAGATTTTTGATATCACAATCGGGGATGTCATCCAGCAGGGCGGCACCCGCAGCGGCGCCAATATGGGAATTTTACGTATCGATCACCCGGATATTGAGGAGTTTATCAGCGCCAAAAAGCAGGAGGGAGAACTGAAAAACTTCAATCTGTCGGTGGGTATCACCGATGCCTTTATGAACGCCGTTGAAAAGAATCAGCACTACGACCTGGTCTTTAACGGCGAAGTTTATAAAACTCTGGCGGCCAGGGATGTCTGGGATACCATCGTCGCCGGCGCCTGGAGAAACGGAGAACCGGGAATCGTATTTCTGGATACGATTAACCGCAGCAATCCGCTTAAACCTTTGGGTGC
>JAQBHK010000128.1:0-3007 GCA_032127815.1 Desulfobacterales bacterium | reverse complement strand
CAGAATATACATAGCTACTATGGATATACTCGAGAGTGCTTACTATTTGAGCCAGGTTGAAGATAGAACCCTTTCGCTCGATTCCTTCTATCAAACCCCGCCAAAGGAACACTCACCTTCTCCTCGGATGCATACCAAAACCGTTGATGATGCCGTTGAACTACTAATTACGGAAATGCCTTTGAAAGATAGAGCCGCAATGGCCAACTTCACCAAAAATGAACTGGCTCCGCTTAATATGACACTCGGTATTTATATAAGAAATCAATTGTTTCAAAAAGGTGCCAACAGGGAATTGCTGGCGTCATGTTCTCATGTTTCCGAAAATGAACATCTTAGCGAAAGCGATGCGGCTTTTGTAATTATAGAAAAGCTATGGGAAAAACTGCAAAGGACCCATAGATTGAGGATTGTTAAGTAAGGATAAGGATATGCAATTAAACGACCATGCAAACAAATTATATATCGACGGGCAATGGGTCAATGCCGACAGCGGAGCAACCTTTGACGTTTTCAATCCGGCCAGCGGCGAAAAAATCGGAGAAGCAGCCGACGGCAGCGGCTGCGATGCCGCACGGGCCATCGCAGCGTCCCAAAAGGCCTTCGGCCCATGGGCGGGCCTCACTACTCATCAGCGTTCCGAATACCTGTATGAAGCCTATCAGAGAATGACGGCCAGCCGGGAACATCTGGCCCGGCTCATGACGGAGGAACAGGGTAAGCCGCTGAAGGCTTCCCGTGGCGAAGTTCAGTACGGTGCCGATTTTTTGCTCTGGTATGCAGAAGAAGCCAAACGGGTTTACGGAAAAACCATCCCGGCCCCCCGCTCTGATCAGCGGTTTATGGTGTTGCGCCAGCCGGTGGGTGTCGTGGCGGCCATTACGCCCTGGAACTATCCGGTCTCCATGATAACACGCAAGGTGGCCCCTGCCCTGGCAGCCGGCTGCACGATTGTATTGAAACCGGCGGAAGCCACCCCGCTGTGCGCCGTAGCGGTTTTTAAAATTCTCCATGAAGCCGGAATTCCCGCCGGTGTAGCCAACCTTGTTACTGCTCTGAATCCGGCTCCCGTAGGAGAAGTCTTTGTCCAAAATCCCCTGGTTCGCAAGCTGACCTTCACCGGATCGACCGAAGTAGGCAAGATTTTGGCAGAAGGTGCCGCCCGGCAGTTAAAAAGAGTCTCTCTGGAACTCGGCGGCCACGCACCGTTTATTGTATTTGAAGACAGCGATCCGGTGCATGCCGCCAAAGGCGCCGCTCTGATAAAATTTTTAAACACCGGACAAACCTGCATCAGTCCAAACCGGATCTTCGTTCATCGCCGCATTATGGCTCCGTTTGTTCAAGAATTCAAAAGCCGAGTCTCCCGCATGCGTACCGGCAGCGGCCTTGAAGAGGGTGTCAGCATCGGACCGCTGGTAGATAATGCCGCCTTGCAGAAAGTACAAAAACAGGTCTCTGATGCACTGGACCAGGGTGCCGCGTTGGTCTGCGGCGGACGCCGGCTGACGGAAGACAACCTGGACAAAGGTTACTTCTATGCCCCTACGGTTCTTTCCGATGTCACGCCGCAAATGATAATCTTTCGTGAAGAGACCTTTGGCCCGGTGGCCCCTATAATTGCCTTCGACAGTGAAGAAGAAGTTCTGGCATTGGCCAACGATACCAATTACGGTCTGGCCGCCTATATCTATACCAACAATCTTTCCAGGGCCATGCGCATGTTTGAAGCCTTGAACTTCGGCATCATCGGTATCAATGACATCAATCCCACTTCAGCATCCGCTCCTTTCGGCGGTATGCAGGAAAGCGGGCTGGGTCGTGAAGGCGGCCGCGAAGGCATCGCCGAATACCTTGAGACCAAGCTGGGTGGTTTTTCTATTTAATATGCAAGCCAAATTAAAGATACGAATGTGCCAGGTCGGCCCCTGGGGTTCGAATGCATATGCACTGGTCTGTTCCGCCAGCGGCCGAAGTCTCCTGATTGACCCCGGTGCCGAACCTGATAAATTGGAGTTGTTGTTGGCGGAGAGTACGGCCATGGCGATTTTGCTGACACACTCCCATTTTGATCACATGGGCGCCTTATCTGAAATGCGCAAAAGGCTAAAAGTCCCGCTAATGGCTCATCCCGGGACCCACGCCGGCAAGACTGATCTGAATGCCGACCGCCGGCTTTCCCATAACAGTGTCGTCAAAGTCGGTGACCATCAATTGAAGGTGCATCATACCCCCGGTCATACTGACGACCAAATTTCTTTTATGATTAAAGATGATCATTCCGCCATCGTTGGAGATACGATTTTCGAAGGAGGCCCTGGAAAAACATGGTCCGCGGAGGGCTTCCGGACCACTCTGAAAACCTTGCAAAATGTCGTCTTGTCCTGGCCGGATAAAACCGTATGCTATCCGGGTCATGGACCTTCCTTTCGCTTAGGGGATAAGCGCAAAGATATAGAAGCATTTCTGAGCAAGGATCACGGAGCATTTTTTGGAGATGCCACGTGGGAAATGTCCGGGTAAGTATAACTGAATGTAATAGTTCAGCCACCAAGACACCAAGACACTAAGATTATAGTACTAATTTAAATTGTCCGATTGGTTTTATTGGTTTAATTAGTTTTATTTGTTAACCAACCAAACCAATGGAACCAATTTAACCAATAAAACTGAATCATTAAGCTTTATAATCCATACTCCTTCTTTGTGCCTTTGTGCCTTAGTGGCTGAAATGTTACTTTTTTTGACTTTTTACGAATTAGCAATGCTGCACTCGATCTGGAACTGGATCTGCTGCACGGCCTCACCATTGTTTTGTGTTGATTGCGCCCCGGCACCCTCTTTGGTCAATTTCAATACAACACCATTGAACATGGGCTCATTCGCCAGACGGTTCATAAAATCCCCCAGTTCCTCATTGGAACGGGAGAGCCCGGTAAGTTTCAGCATACTGCCGGAGCCGTGCCCTGGGCCAATATCCAGGGCCAGTTGCGTAATCCAGGTGTAT
>JAQBHK010000127.1:0-4267 GCA_032127815.1 Desulfobacterales bacterium | reverse complement strand
AAGCGGCGTTTCCGGAGCAGCGCCCGTTAATACAAGCATGTCGCATGTGTCAATAAGCGCTTCAACCTGTTGCTTTATAACTGTGGTGACGCCCCCTGTTTTGAGATGATAATGGATAAAGGCTATTTTCAATTGCTATGTTTCCTAATCTGGACACGCCATAACCAAAAAGAAAATTATTTATCACGAAATCACTAAAATACGAAAACACGAAATGAATTCGAATATATTGGACATATCAAGTATAGAATAAGCCAAAGATGGTGTCAAAAAATATTAACGAATATATTGATTCCATATCATAGATATGTATCGGCAGGCAGGCGGTGATGAGCTGTTTCATGGCATAATGGAGGAAAAGTGTGCCGAGTGTCTGAAAAAATACTACAACCCGCCTGAGGCGGACAAGCGCAGGAGATGGGATTTTTTACGACGCCATCAATGTCAAGGTTTATCCACAACGCCTAGATAAAAAGTGCCATCAGGGGTTTTGATCAGCAAATATTTCCCATCAACAATCTCAATGGTAAAGTCCTGGTATGTTTTTCCATTCAGGGTAATGGCCGCGGTTTCGCCTTTGCGCACATAATCACCCCCATAAGCCCGAAGCGTACGGTGAACCAGGTCATCTTTATCGCGTGTTACTTTTACGCCCCTCTGTTCCAAAGCTCTTTGCTGGCCGGTCTGACAAATTTGAAAGCTGGTGTTATTCTCAGACCCGTTAGAATAGTCAAAATCGAACGATTGTGCAGCAATCGGCAGGACAAGAAGAAAACAGACAATTATTCTTCCCAAAGGTTTCATTTTGCCACCATCCTATTAAAGACTCTTGATTCAGACCTCGCAAATAATGACAGATTGCGGAGAAAGTTTTGGCCAAAACGCGCCATTTCTAATCAAAGATTTGGGTTCAAAGGTTCAATGTGTTTACCGTTATCGGTTCAACGTTCTGCGTTCTGCGTTAACCTATGAACCCAGAACCTCCTAACCCAGAACCTCCTAACCCAGACCGACCGGATGTCCAATTTTTGTGAAATCCCGCAGTATCTAACGGTCTCCGGTCATTTTTGTCTGGTGAATGCCGAGGTCTGCAATTAGGTAATAAGCATAGTCCTTGGATCAAGAAGCAATTTCGGATGGTCTGAATTTACTGATCCTCCCATCAAAACTTTCAAATAAATCTCTTTTCCTTCGGGCTCCAGTTGAATGGCAACATCAAAGAGATCCGCAATGTTTTGCATCTGAAACGGCATATCGTCCGAACCCGGTTTTTCATGCCGGTGAGTCTGAATGGTAAACCAGGCGTGCAGGGATTGATTATTTGCAAAGGTTTTTAAATTCAAAAGGGATTCTTTTTGGGATTGATCAATGGGAAGACCGTCAATAAAGACAGCCTGTGGCGAAAAAATATTTTGCTCTTTAAGATCGGTAAGTCTCTCTTCCAGTTTAGGCACACTAAAACCTTCGACTTTAAAGGTCATGATAAATCTTTGAGGTAATATGGATTCCCAAAGTTCGCTCGATGTTTTCACATCATGGGATTTAGTCAAATGATAGAAAACCTCTTTATACCACAGGTTTACTTTGCTGACCGGATCGTCCAGGCTGATATGGAGGATTTTTTTGCCGCGCAGTAGTGAGTTCAGCGCCAGTTGCACCAAAAGGGCGGTTTTGCCAACACCGGCTCTTGCAAGCACGGCACCGAAACCACCTTGAGGAAGGATGTTTTCGTTGTTTTGGGCTAAAATCCTCAAAGGATTTTGGAGGATGAGCTCATCTCTAAGCATGGTTGGCTCCCTTTCTTTAAATCCCGCTATAAGCGGGACGTTCATAAAATTGCAAGAACTATTTTTTCAAAGTTTCTGCTATGGCTTGCGGCAGTTTCTTGTAGTTGCTGAACTCCATGGTAAACTGCGCTTTGCCCTGGGTTGCTGATCGTAAAATTGTTGAAAATCCGAACATCTCTGCCAGAGGAACTTTGGCTTCGATAACACATTGGGGGCCTTCTTCCTGTGAGCCAAGAATAATTCCGCGACGCTGGTTCAATAGTCCCATGGCAGCCCCTAAAAATTCGGTGGGCGTCTCGACGGCGACCTTCATGATCGGTTCAAGAATGACCGGCATGGCTTTTTTATAACTTTCAAGAAAAGCCCCCCGGGCTGCGGCCTGGAATGCCATCTCAGATGAATCAACGGCATGTGAGGCACCGTCGTTAATAACCACCTTGATGCCGGTAATGGGAAATTCCATTTTGGGCCCTTTGGCCATACAACTTTTGAAACCCTTTTCACAAGCGGAAATGAACTGGGTTGGTATCTTGCCGCCGACAACCTTGTTCTCAAAAACAAAGTCGGTATTGGCGACCGGTTCCATGTAGCCGGCCACCCGACCGTACTGACCGGCGCCGCCGGTTTGCTTCCTATGGGTATAATTGAACTCAGACCTGCAAGTTATCGCTTCCCGGTAAGCAACACGAGGTTTGCCGGTTGTTACTTCAGCATGGTATTCACGGTGCATCCGTTCTACATAAATTTCAAGGTGCAATTCACCCATGCCTTCGATAATCGTTTCATTGGTCTCATCGTCCATATAGGTCTTGAAGGTGGGGTCTTCCTTGCTGAAACGGCCGAGGGCTTTGGACATATTAATCTGAGATTTGTTATCTTTGGGAGTAATGGCAAGGGAGATTACCGGTTCAGGCACAAACATGGATGTCATGGAAAGATTGATGCCGCGGGAGACAAAAGTATCGCCTGAAGAGCATTCGACACCGAATAAAGCGCCGATATATCCTGCTGGAATAGTTTCGATATCTTCCATCTGGTCGGCGTGCATGCGGGCCAGTCTGCCAACCCGGATTTTTTTTCTATTGCGAACATTAACAATCGCATCGCCCTTACAAAGAGATCCTTGATATACCCTAATATAAGTAAGTTGGCCGTACTGACCGTCTTCTAACTTAAAGGCAAGGGCAACAAGAGGGGCATCAGGGTCACTGGATAATACGACCGTTCTTTCTCCATTATCGATTTCGATAGCTTCGTTTTGCACATCAGCGGGGCAAGGCATTAGATTTACAACAGCATCTAGCAGCGGCTGAATGCCTTTGTTTTTATAGGCTGATCCCATAAAAACCGGTATCATCTCACGCGCCAGCGTTCCTTTGCGAACGGCAGCAATAATCATATCTTCAGAAATTTCCTGTTCTTCAAGAATAGCTTCCGTCAGTTCATCCGAAAACATGGAAGCTGCATCAATCAGTTCTTCACGGCGCCTTTCGGCTTCAACCAATAAATTATCGGGTATTTCCTCTGTGCGGACAATTTCTCCCTGGTTGCCGTCAAAGTAAATCGCCTTCATGGTTACAAGGTCGACAACGCCTTTAAAATCGACTTCAAGTCCTATGGGCATCTGCATAACCACGGCGTTGTGCCCCAATTTTTCTTTTATCTGGGCGGCAATTCGAAATGGGTTTGCTCCGCTGCGATCGCATTTGTTGACAAAAGCTACAAAGGGAATTTTGTATCTTCGCATCTGCTGATCAACGGTAATCGATTGGGACTGCACACCGCCGACGGCGCATAAAACAAGGATGGCCCCGTCTAATACCCGCAAAGATCTTTCAACCTCTATGGTAAAGTCGACATGACCGGGAGTGTCGATAATATTGATTTCGTGCTTCCGCCATTCGCAATAGGTAGCCGCTGAAGCAATAGTGATACCGCGCTCTTTTTCAAGTTCCATGGAATCCATGGTAGCGCCGATGCCATCTTTGCCCTTAACATCATGGATGGTATGGATGCGCTTGGTGAAAAACAGTATTCTTTCGGTAAGCGTTGTTTTGCCTGAGTCAATATGGGCGCTTATTCCAATGTTTCTGACTTTCTGTGTAAATTTTTGCATAGTTAAATTCAAGGGTTAATTTTGTTGATTATAGTTTAATGAAGGCTCTTTGTTCAATAAAAAAATCCTCATGTGCAGAAATATCAGCCAAATGAGGAGTTTTAATGTTCACCGGCATACAAACAAGCCACTAAAAATAATTGTTAAATCAAATTTGTCAAGAAAATGATTAAGTTTTAACCGATAATAGATACCTTAAAAAGACGTATTTCGGGGTTGCAGGGTTTGTAGGTTTGTTGTAACGTTGCGCAGATTCGTTGGTATGGGTGTGATTGCTTTTAGTCGGCAGTAATCCTGAACCAGCGATTTTTTTTAAAATTTTCCGGTAGTGTCCATGGTTAGTGGTCAGTGGTCAGTGGTCAGT
>JAQBHK010000126.1:0-7440 GCA_032127815.1 Desulfobacterales bacterium | reverse complement strand
ATCAAGACTTATTTCTACAACTCCCATCAGGTTGCCATCGTCATCAAAAACCGGCTCCCCTCTTGTTTCCCAAATCCTTCCGTCCGGAAAATGTTTTAAACCTTGACTTGGCTTACTTGTTCTGAATACATTCACGATCGAGCAGGTTTCGCAGCGTTTCTCGGGATTTCCCCAGAATTCATAGCATTTATGCCCGACAAGTTCTTCAGGAGATTTATCAACTGATTCTCCAGCAGCCGCGTTTGCCCATTGTATCTCTAAGTCTTTATTGAGATAAATGATTTGTGCGGTTATGCCATCAAGTATTGCTTTCTTTTGTATCTCGCTCTCTCGTAACGCCTCTGCAGATGCAGCAATTTTCTTAAAATTGTCTGCCTCTGCTTCAAGCACAGCCTCCTTTTTACTGCTGCTATAAAAATAAATCCCTCCTGCTCCAAATAATAAAGCTAAAAGTCCGCCAATCCCTGCCATGTTTCTTGTGTGCCTATTTACAGGCTTTAAGATTTCATCATAACCCCTACAAACCGCAACTGACCATGTATTATTGCCAATCCGAACTGGAGTAAATCCAATATATTTTTTAACAATTTCATGGGACTCACCAGCTAAGGATGCACTTTGATATACACCAACACCTTCCTTGCCTGCATTCATATTCTCAAGGAGATTCATATAACTTATCAATTCGTGGTCTTTGAATTCTTTTTTTGCAGTTACCAGAGGATTTTCTGCAATATGATGATCTTGAGGGTGTACAGCTAATTTGCCTTTATTGTCCAAAACCCACACCTTGCTTTTCTTGACAGACTTGGTCTGCTTAAAGTATTCCTTATTAAAGGATTTTAAATTAACAACAAATCTAAGTATCCCGACAAATTCATTATCATAAAATACTGGCTCGAGTATAGAAACAGCATTATTCCCGGATTTTGTAACAAATACTTCAGTAATATAGGATTCCTGTTTGTTAATCACATGCGCAACCCCTGGCCGCGATGCATAACTTGTACCCATCCTTCCTTCCTGGAAAGGCTCTCTGTCCAGTATATTACCAGTGGAATCAAGCAGATATGTGGAACTAATATTATCTTTATGTTTATTATAGATATTTGATAGCTCACAGAACTCCTCATTACCTTTCTTCCATTGGATTTTGTTTTTCGCTCTTTCCTGGACATTCGGATTTTCTGCAAGACTTTTTAAGGTTATTGAATGCTCATTGAAAAAACTATTCAGCCATTGTGCTGTTTTGATTCCAGTTTCCAGGATTTGATCCTGTGCATTCTGAACAAGACTCTTTTTGACCTGTTTGTCATCAAGCCAAGCAAGGTATCCTGCACCAGCCAAAATGGGAACTGCAGCTGCTAATACAATCCATTTTCCTGCACTTTGAATTTTTTGAAATAATGTTTCAGCCATTTTCCCCCCAGAACAAGCCAGAGGCTTGTTTTAATAAATCTTACTATCAAACCTCTTTCTTTCAGAGTAGAGTATAAGGATATATCTTGCTGTTATTTGGTTTAAAATTTTCCCCTTAATTCCGAATTATGCGGCGCTTTTTCCAAAAAGCTGTTTCGCACAAGAATGCGAGCCATAGTTTATCATTCCTCCTGATCCAGCACTTCTCGTATTTTATTAGCCAGTTCCCTCATAATCACCGGCTTCATGACAAAACCGCGAATACCAAATTCCTTTGCTTTTGCGTCGTCAATCTTGGTGCTGAATCCGGTACAAATTATTATCGGGATATCAGGTCTTATCGCCAGTAGCTTTTGTGAAAGCTGAATCCCGGTCATATTGGGCATGGTCATATCGGTAATTACAAGATCGAACTTGTTTGGGGCATTTCGAAACGCCTCCAAAGCTTCGATGCTGCTGGTTCTTTCCGTAACCTGATACCCAAGCCGCTCCAGCATCTGCTTTTCCATGCGAACAATCGGATCGTCGTCGTCTACAAGCAGAATTCGTTCCGTCCCTTTCGGAACCGGGGCAACGGCATCTGCTCTCTCTGTTTCAACCTGGGATATAATCACAGGCAGATAAACATGAAATACAGTTCCTTTTCCCGGTTCGCTGTAGACTTTTATATCTCCTTGATAACTTTTTACAATGCCATGCACCACAGAGAGACCCAGCCCGGTACCTTTTCCACTTTCCTTGGTGGTAAAATAAGGGTCAAAGATGCGGCTGATCACCGCCTGATCCATGCCATGCCCAGTGTCAGCTACTGTCAAGCAAACATATGCCCCAGGAGTCATTGACTGGTCTGTTAGATCATCAATTCCTAATGCAACTTCTTTTAAGGTTACTTCCAACTTGCCGCCTTCATCCTCCATGGCGTGAAAAGCATTGGTCATCAGGTTCATGGCGATCTGATGAATCTGGGTGGGATCTGCCAAAACATAACCGCATTCAGTGCCGATATCCTGATTGATTTCTATGGTTGTCGGTATCGAGGATCGGATCAGTTTCAAGACCTCTTTGATAACAAGCTGAACATTCAGTGGTTGGAGTTCCTGGTCAGATTGACGGCTGTATGTGAGAATCTGTTTGACCAAAGCCTTGGCACGTTTTGCCCCTTGCAAAATTTCATTTGTATTTTTTCTATGCAGGCTGTCTTCAGGTAAATCATCCAACATCATTTCTGCATAACCGACAATAGGGAAAAGAATGTTGTTAAAATCGTGTGCAATCCCTCCGGCAAGGGTGCCGATTGACTCCATTTTTTGGGATTGCCGGAGTTGGGTTTCCATTTTTTTGAGTTCGGTAATATCGCGGGAAATAGACAATTTTGAAACTGATCCATCCGTATGTAATACGGGTGAACTGGAAACAAAATAAGTTTTGCCGTCTTTCGGACTGACAACTTCATTTTTTACATGCTTGCCCTGCATAACTTTCCCGTGAATACACCAAGGACATTTCTCATCAAGCCCATGAATCACATTATAACAAAGTTCACCAGCGGCATCATAACCTATCCTTTTGGTCATAGCCGGATTCATGTACTCTATGCGAAAGTCAGGCGAGCAAATATACACCGCATCATTAATAGCGTCCATCATGGAACGATATTTTTCTTCGCTATCCTGCAACGCCTTTTCCGCCCGCTTGCGATCGGTGATGTCTCGATCAATTCCAGCGAAACCAACCAGACGATCTTCAGCGTCTATAATCGACTGGGCACTGCTCTCGAAAAATCGAACAGACCCGTCCTTGTGGATCATGCGCACGACCGAATTTTTCCAACCACGCTTTTGTTCCACTACCTGCTGAAAGAGCCTTTGAGAAAGTTCTTGGTCTTCAGGATGCATAGGATAAAAGGAGGAAGAGCCTAAAAGTTCATGAACCTCGTAACCCAAGATGTGTTTTACGGCCTCGTTGGTGAAGGTGATCCGGCCTTCAATGTCAATAGACCAGACCCAGTCACGGGTGGATTCCACTAAATGCCGATACTTCTTTTCGCTCTCTTGAAGCGCTTCTGACGATTTAGCCATTTGACGTTCAATCTGACCTAAAAAGATATGGAACAGCACAAATAGAACGCCGCCGACCGCAAGGCAGATTGCACCCACATAGAAGATGGTAGTATGAAGACCTGACTTCATGTCAGTAACATCAAACAGAATCACCATGTGTCCCACTACGTTCCCGCCCACATCCTTTAAAGGAAGGAATCCCGTGCGATATTCACGGTCGTTTAACGATACTTCTACAGCAGGCTGCATGGATGTGTAGTGCGCTTCATTGAAAAACTTGATAATATTTTCGGGAAGAAGCTTTTCGGTATTGTCAATCATGACAACCGTAGGAAATTGATCCCATGCGGGCTGTCGACCCAACATGCGCATACCAGCTTCCCACACCTCGCGATTTAGAAATTTCTTTTCGATTAAAACGTAGAGCTCTACATTCAGGATGTCGCGCAATTTTTTAGTAATGTGCTCGATTTCCTCACCGAACTCGACATAGCCTATCAACCGGTCGCCCTCGTACCAAGGTGTTACCACTCTTAACGTAAACGTTCCCAGCGGGCCTAGTTCTATCCCGCTGGAGAACTTTCCGCTGCGCTCGGCCGCTAATGTCGTATAACGATCGATCTTATCACCGTATTTATCCGGTTTGTG
Source organism: Desulfobacterales bacterium (assembly GCA_032127815.1). GTDB lineage: Bacteria > Desulfobacterota > Desulfobacteria > Desulfobacterales > UBA11574 > Desulfatibia_A. The sequence continues at coordinate 3,313 of JAQBHK010000126.1, read as the reverse complement.
AACCCGCAGGATGTTTATGCGGTCAGAGCCGGTGAAATAGAAGTGAGTAATCCGATGCTTCGATTGCAAGTGTTTAAAAAAGGGCAAGGCCTGCTCAAGCAAAGCCTCCCTGTCTTTGTTCTTCAAGGCTGTCTGAAGTTGTTTGTCATAGAGGACTATTTCTAATCCAGCCTTCATTGTTTGGGTGTCGCTATCCAGTTGAGTAACAATCAACTTTTCCACGGATTCCAGTTTGTTAATAACCTCAGCATGTAAGTGCTTTTTTTGGTTTTGATAGAAACTGACAACAAATCCCGTGAGCAGGATTGCCAAAGCCAGTGACAAAGGGATGAGAATCCTACTCTTGAAGCTATTCATTTGCATCGGTATTTTCTCCAGATTTTAATCTTGATCCAGCACTTCCCGAACCTAAGCCTGGGCTGATTTATAAAGATCACAATGTACTTTAGCTTTTTTCTTTAAAGCATTAGTAATTGAGGAATCTGTGTCTTTCTCAAATGTAAATATTAATAATACCAAACAAAATTAATTGAGTTGCATGAATCATGCCAAAAGAACGCTGAATTATACCTGCTAATAATTATGATTCAATTCAATTGTTTGGTGAGGTTTTTGAAGTGGGAAAAATTTTATGAAATCGTTTCGGAAGTCAACATTTTAACACCCGGAAGTTTAACAGATTGCCGGACAATGGCATAGGAAAGTCTGAAGTTTCAATTTTCATTGGGGAAAAATAGAAGGGACCTGAGTTGGTCGAAAAATGGCAAAAGCTTTTCATAAAGATGCAGTCATTTAACACGTTTCACATCGCAACTTCCGATCCAGATAACTTGCCATCAAAACAAATATCATAACCTGCTGAATATTGTAAGATATACAAATTGTATCACCAGCCCCAGTTAGCCCCCAAATTCAAATTGAGTGCCTTAAATGAATATATCCCTACAGCCCTTTCCAGGTTGATATGTTTCGATTATGTTAGAAAATCAGGTGCTTGATATTTTGTCGTCATTTGCAGATATCCCCAGCTGCTGAAAATTAAGAGTCGAGCAGACCGGGAAATCTCATCCCCAGACCTTTAAGTATTTCCCGGTCCTGCGTTCAGCCGCAAGTCGTGCCTCCTCCCTTTTTTGCTGATTAGTAATATCCATGAGAACTCCGGTTATATGTTTAGCTCCATCATTTTCATCGCAGGTAATAAGGCCTAACTCTCGTATCCATCGGATATCTCCGTTCTTAATTCTGATTCTATACCTCCTTCCATAAGTCTTATCCGTTTTCAAAGCTTGTTTGATAATTTCACTTGAATTTCCAGCATCTTTTTTAAGGATCAGGTCAGTCCATTTAATCTTTCTGGCATTGAACTCTTCTCTTGAATAACCAGTTAACAACTCAATCTGATCACCATAAAATTCAATCGATCCGTCAACATAGCCTTTAAAACCTATAGGCACATTTGACAACTGGGCTGTTGTTTTATTTGATTCGGCCATTTTTTCATCTGCTTTGTTTGGTTATCATCATGTTTTTGTGCATTATTCAGTACACACTACTTAATCTTTCCTGTTTACATTAAGGATAATTCGTTTGTCTGACTCGCCTTTTCTGCGGCGAATAATATCGCTGACATCAGATTTGACTTGCGATTGCTTTTTTGCGACTTGGGATTGCTTATTGAGCCCAATATTTTTTCGAAGTTTATTTTCTAAATTCTTTATTTTCTCTTTTATTCTTACATCCTGTACATCTATCCAGCATGGTTACAAGGTAGAATCCAGAAACAATGAGGCATTGAAAGTCAATTTTCTTCTCTTCTTTTTGCAGGAAATATTGCGCCAATAAATACATAGAGGAGGCACAGTATAAAGTTTCTTCTTCGCTGGCCAACCTCTTTGTTACTTCACGGTTACGTTAAAAACACTGTTGTTAGTGCCGAAGTCGTTCGGAAAAGTCTGGTCATTTTTGGGATCTTCTATCCATTGCTTGTCAACTAAAAACTTATACTCGTACCTTCCGGGAGGAACCACCACGCTCCTATTCCATATCCCATTTCCATTACTTTTCATGGGGTGCGTTTTTGGATCCCAATTGTTAAAATCCCCCATTAATATGACCTCTTCGGCATCGGCTGATTCAAATGAAAATGCAAACTTCTTCCGCTTATTTTTCTGTCTTGATTTGACTTTTGACATCTGACACCTCCTTAAAAATGTTGGTTATTTGTTATGGGTTTCGTTAGTTTTTCAGTAGGATCGGTTAGGATATCAAAACTTCAAGCTTCTCCTGTGGTATGATTCTTGATAAAATGATCCAGTTGATATTCTTGGTTAGGATTTAATTCCCTGAATTGCACACATTATCGTTTCGTTACAAATCATATTGCTTTCATTAATTTTCCTTGGAGACTATATTCGAGCGGTTTTCTAAAATTTCCTCGCAATTTTGGTTTTCGCTTGCCATGACAAGGATCTTGCATTCAGGGAAAAGCATTTGAAGACATTTGATTAGTCCGGCATTTCTTTCAGGATCATCTGTTTTTATTACAATTGTTTCCATCTCAAATTCGTTTGTCAGGTTCGCCTTATCTGCGGCGAATAACGTTGCCAATATCAGATTTGACTACTCCTTCATCTCCTCTGGGCTATCTTTTCAAAGGCACCTTCAATGGCAACTTCCAACACTTCAATTTTGATTGGTTTACCAAGATGACCATCAAAACCAAATTCTTCAAGCCTTTCAAGCTCAAGCGCTGCAAGATGTCCAGAAAAAGCATAAATAAAGGAACTTGAGTTAACTTCCCTGATTTGCTTGCACAATTCAATACCGTCCATTTCAGGCATTCTTAAATCTGTTATAATAAGAGGAAACGCTGCCTTATTTAAAATTGCCAAAGCTTCCTTTGCATTTTTGGCAAACTCTGCATCGTATCCCATCTTAACAAGAATTCTTTGCATTAATTCTCTTTGTGATTCTTCATCATCTACAAACAAAATTTTCCTTGAAAGAGCTGTCATTCAATTTCCTTCCTTGCATTGACCTAATGTAGAGCAGTGATTTTTTGTTTGAGTTCAACATGGACAAGACAATTCTTGATCAAATGTCCATCAGCTTGATCAAGAGCGGGACAATACAAATTAGTGTCATGACGAGTGACGATGATTGCCGGAAGATCTGGCTTTTGGCGTTTGATATCTTTCAAAACATCCCATACCAGGTAACCATATTTCAGATAAAGATTCAGGAGCACTATGTCGGGGTTAAAAGAAAAAACATTTTCCCTGACAGTTTCGATATCATCTGTAGTTGAAATTTG
>JAQBHK010000125.1:0-3887 GCA_032127815.1 Desulfobacterales bacterium | reverse complement strand
GGAGCGTTTTGTCCAAAATATAACCACATCATCTATCATTATTTGTGAGATCTGAAATATATACTGATTTTACAATCATATCATCTAAACAAGAAAAGGCAAAGCCTCAATATCATATTATTCTTTCATTAAAAAGCATTGGTATTCATACATTTTGGCAAAAGCTTTTACCGCCCGTTCCGGTGTTTGGAAAAATAATCCTTTATAGCGGCCGGCGGCGATGCGGTAAACGGTTTGATCATTCTCATCAGCCATCAGGCTGACGCCGTATACCGGCTTATTATATCTTTCCATTAGGTTGACGATATGCTCGATATATTTTACTTCAAATGCGGCGAGACTCTTGTTGACCGAATCGATGAACTCGGGAGAGTAGGCGGAATCTGCTTTGAGAACCGAATCCATAAGACGTCTTACTAAAATTTTGCGTCCTAATATACCCAGGTTGATGACGGCATCACATCCGTCCCATTTTAGCAGTTCCTCTATAATTTTCATCGGTAAGACATTGTCACTTTCACCGACAATATCAACCGGATTTGACCGGCTCCAGTAAGGGGGCAACATTGTATCTAAATGTTGCAGGATTTCTGTTGAAAGCTCCGGTACCTCCAGCCCGTATTCAGAGCACAGATCAGCGGTGATCACCCCCCAACCACCGCCAAGGGTCATAATTGCCGCCCGATTTCCCCGGGGCAGCGGTACAGATGAAAATGCGGCCGCCAGATCCAATAGATCCATGGTGCGTTCGACTTTTACTATTCCGGCCTGGCGGCAGGCTGCATCAAAAACTTTAGCATCGGAGGCCATTGCGCCTGTGTGACTGGCGGCGGCTCGATTGCCAGCCCGGCTTTGGCCGCCTTTTAAAAGCACAATGGGCTTCTTTTTGCCGACACGCCGGGCACTTTCAAAAAACCGGCGTCCGTTTTTGACGCTTTCGATATACAGCATCACGGTTCGGGTCAACGAGTCGGTTGCAAAAGCATCCAGGTAATCTTCAATAGTGATCATAGCTTCGTTGCCGGAACCGCAAAACCCTCGGATGCCGATACCCTGTTGCTCGGCAAAAGCCAGCAGTTGTGTTCCCATATTTCCGGATTGTGCCACGACCGCGGTTGAACCTGCTCTTGGCCGCACATTAACGCCGGAGCAGTAAAAATTTATATGCGGATTGCAGATCCCCATGGTATTGGGACCCAGCACCAGTATTCCGGCTGCGCGGGCCTGTTTTATAAGTTTATTTTCCAACTCCTTACCTTTTTCGCCGGTTTCGCCAAAGCCTGAGGTTATCAGGAGCATGCTGCTGATTTTTTTCTCCTTGAATTGAGGGATCAGGTTTATGACCCCTTGGGCCGGTATGGTCACCACAGCCAGATCTACCCGTCCGGGGATTTCAGCAACAGACCGGTAGACTTTGCGTCCGGCAATCGTGCCGCCCTTGGGGTTGACCAGGAAAATTTCACCTTTAAATCCTCCGCTGATAGTGTTGATTGGAAGGATATGCCCCCATTTGCCGATTTGGGCCGAAGCACCGACAAATGCAATCTGTTTTGGATGAAAGAAATAACCGAGCAAAGCAGAACCGACCGGTGGGATAACATCTTTTGCAGTGGCGCCGTTGCCAAATACTGCCAGGGCATCAACTGCGCAAACGCTGCCGTCTGGCGTTATCAGGAGTGGATTGATATCAATTTCAGCGATATCCGGATGTTCAACAGCGATACGTGATAACCCCATTAATGTTCTGATAAGCATTTTGCGATCAGCGGTGCTTTGACCTCTGAAATTTGCCAACAACGCTTTGGCCCTGATTTCATCAAGCATTTCAGCAGCATCTGTTTCGTTGATCGGCGCCAGCCGAAAGGTGACGTCAGCCAGCGCTTCAGTAAAAGTACCGCCTATGCCGAACATAATCACGGGGCCGAATTGTGGGTCTTTAAATATGCCGGCTGCAAACTCTCTGTTTCCCTTAATATAGGGTTGGACCAGAAACCCTTCAAGTTGATCTCCGGCGACCTTGGCAATCGAAGCGAGGGCCGCTGCTGCCGTCTGGGAATCATTTATATTAAGATGCACCATACCCTGTTCGGTTTTATGCAAAAAGGTGGAACCCAATCCTTTCAGTACCACCGGGAAACCGATTTCCCGGATGGCTGACAAAGCATCATCTTTATTGAAAGCTACGGTCTCAGATACTACCGGTATGCCGAATGCTTTAAGAAGCTGCTTGGATTCGTTTTCGTTAAGTGCGGTTTTGCCCGCCTGTTTAGCCTTTTTTAACAATATATTAATATCCACTTCATGCTCCTATTCCGCTTTTCAAATTTGATAACGTCGTAAAAAGTCACGAATTCAAATATATATTTGCTCAAATCCAGCACGTTGACAATGGAAATCTTTTTATCAGCAAATTTATGTTATTGCGGCATAAATTTTTGTGTTATATACCTGCATCAGTGAACCGATCAGTTTAGGCTGTAATTTGCTTTGGCATAAGTGGTGTTGAGGAAAGAATTATGCGTATCGGTATGGGATATGATATTCATCGCCTGGTTGCGGGCCGCAAACTTGTTCTGGGCGGAATAGTCATTCCTTTTGAAAAAGGGCTTTTGGGGCATTCAGATGCAGATGTGCTCGTACATGCGGTAATTGACGCTCTTTTGGGCGCGGCCGGCTTAGGTGATATCGGCCAGCGTTTCCCGGATACGTCCCCGGAATTTAAAGACATTTCAAGTTTGAAATTGCTGTCCAAAACGTATGAAATGATCAGCAGCAAGGGCTTGACAGTGCAAAATATAGATATCACTATTTTTGCCGAAGCTCCTAAGCTTTTGCGCTACAAAGCGGCAATGCAAAAAAATATTGCCCAAACAATTGAAATTGAGCAAGATCGTGTTAATGTTAAAGCGAAGACCTTTGAGGGTCTCGGTATGGTTGGCAAAGGGGAGGGCATGGCGGCACAGTGTGTTGCATTGCTCAAGGAACGTTGTGCCTAGTGACAAACACTAAACCTAACCCTGACAAATCCCGAAAACGGAACAGGTCGGGACCAAAATGAAAATTGAATATTGACGACTTGTGGTATCGCTTTGCTCTATCTTTTGATTAAAAGAGCGGGAGAATTCCTTAAATATTCAATATTCAATCGAAAATATTCAATTATTGCAATATAGAAATTATACCGTGTAGATTTTTTGCCAGAAAAAAAATCGTACAACTAAGCAACTAAAATACAGGACAAGAAACATGGCGCTTCGCGTTTACAATACATTAGGCAGAGAAAAACAAATTTTTGAGCCGATAGAGCCCGGCAAGGTGAGCATGTATGTCTGCGGTCCCACGGTGTATGATTCATGCCATATCGGACATGCACGCTCTGTAGTGGTGTTTGATATTATCGCCCGCTATCTTAGAGCAAAAGGTTTTGAAGTAACCTATGTCAGAAACTTTACGGATGTTGATGATAAAATTATCGATAGAGCCAACCAGCTTGGTATCGATTACCAGGCTGTTGCCGAAAAATATATCAAAGAATTCTATGAAGACATGGACGCGCTTAATACTGAGAGGCCCGACTTTGAACCCAAACCGACGGAACACATCAATCAGATTATTAAATTTATCGAAAGGCTGATTGAAGTGCGCCTTGCTTACCAGATCAACGGAGATGTGTACTACTCTGTCGAGTCCTTCAAGGGCTATGGCAAACTTTCCGGACGAAAGCTCGAAGATATGGAGGCCGGTGCCAGAGTTGATATTGATAAAAGGAAACATAATCCTTTTGATTTTGTTCTATGGAAATCTTCAAAACCCGGGGAACCGTCCTGGGACAGCCCGTGGGGTCAGGGAAGACCTGGATGGCACATTGAGTGTTCAGTCATGAGCAG
>JAQBHK010000124.1:0-19226 GCA_032127815.1 Desulfobacterales bacterium | reverse complement strand
GGACTTAGACCGGAAGCTTTGCGTCCCTTCCTTTCGGAAGGTTTGCCCTTCAGTAAATCAAGTGATACTTGTCTACACTTTACATATCGGCACTACACATTAAAAACTTTAATATTTTTTTGGTTCTTCTCCAATTTAGTTGGAGAATTTTTAAGTTGCCACACCGATACAGCAATGCTGCAGAGGTGTCAACCGGACATTTCCCAAATTTGGATGGAGACGAACTAATGGCAAATAATTTTGTTCTTTCCCGGGTCCATGGTACTGTCTCCTTCGATGGTGATGGAAAGATTTCGTCTCTCCTCCAGATCAAGAATCTCCCGGCGCTTTTTGTTTAAAAGATATTCTGCGACTTCTAATGGAACGACCCCTTTTACGCTTGAAATATCTGCTTTCAAGGTTTCAAGTCGAAGTTGACGTAAGAAGCTTAGCACCAGGGTTTCGGTCGAAGGAACCAGGCCCTTGCCATGGCAATGGCGGCAGGGTTCAAAGCTGCCGTATTCGATCGACGGCCGTATACGCTGCCTTGACATTTCCATTAAGCCGAATTTGGAAATCCGGCCGATCTTTGTCTTGGCCTTGTCCGACTTTACAAACTCTTTGAGATTCCTTTCAATTACTGATTTGTGTTTCGAATCTCTCATGTCGATGAAATCAATGATGATCAGGCCTCCCAGGTCTCTAAGCCGTAATTGGCGGGCAATCTCCTCGGCAGCTTCTATGTTGGTCTGTAATGCTGTCAGCTCTATGGATTTTTCCTGAGTTGCTTTTCCCGAATTTACATCAATAGAGACCAGGGCTTCAGTTTGCTCAATTACAATATAACCACCGGATTTCAGTGTAACCTTACTTTCGTAGATTGATGCAATCTGACTCTCAAGCTGGTGTTTAGTAAATATCGGTTTGGCTCCCTTAAAGAGTTTAACTATTTTGGTATGCTTGGGGGAAATTATGTTAACAAAGTATTTAACATCTTTATATACAGTATCATTATCTATAAGAATTTCAGATACATCCGGTGTAAAATAGTCGCGTATGGATCTTAAAGCCAGGTTTTGCTCTTTGTATAGAAGGCCGGGGGCTTTCTGCCGTCTTACATTTTCCTTGATGTTGTTCCACAGCCTTAAAAGGTAGCCCAGGTCCTTGGACAGGAGTGTTTTGGTAGAGTTTACCCCGGCCGTACGAACGATTAGACCGTATCCTTCCGGTATTTTGAGTGTGCCGATGATATCCTTGAGACGTTTACGCTCATCTTCATCCTCTATTTTGCGTGAAATGCCCCGGCTATGGCTTCCCGGCATCAGGACAACGTATCTTCCCGGAAGCGATATGTAAGTCGTTAGCATAGCTCCCTTTTTCATGAAAGGATCTTTGCTGACCTGAACAACGAGTTCCTGTCCGCGTTTAACAATATTATTGATAGACTGCTTTCCGGTGGGGTTATCTAAAAAATAATCACTGTGAATTTCGTGCTGCTGTAAGAAGCCGTGTCGTTCTGCTCCGTAGTCCACAAAAGCAGCTTGAAGACTCGGTTCAATCCGGGAAATAAGCGCTTTGTAGACATTACCATGGGTAATTTCCTTAGCGGCGCTTTCGATTTGAAATTCTTCCAGCGTATTGTCTTTAACTTTTGCAATCCTGCATTCTTCAGGATCTACGGCATTGATAAGGATTTTGCTGCTCATAAAAGTTTCATTCCTGTTTGCCTTTTTGAATCGAAAACCGGCAACTTTTTAAATAATCTTGATTCTTTTATAATAAATTATGATAGAAGGCGTCTTTACTGTTTGATATGAAAATGTTAGATACAAGTCAATCGATTTCTCAGATGATGATAAATCCGGGTTAGACATTCTTGCTATTTGTATCAGGTTGTGGCATGAGAATCACAGTTCGAAAAAAGGGATAGACCCTAATTAGTCTCCATCCATAAATAGATTTGAGCACTAAGCAGTTTCCATCAGGTTTTGCCATGGCGGGTTACGATTAAAGATCATTTATGAATGGACACGAATTGATTTTGCGTATACTCTAACCTGATGAAATGATGTGGATAAAGGATGTATATACAATGGATGAAAAATATGATCCCCCAAAAATAGAATCCCGATGGCAAGATAATTGGGAAAAGTCCAATCTGTTTGAGGTTAAAGAGGATCCTGAAAAGAAAAAATATTATCTGCTTGAAATGTTTCCTTATCCGTCCGGAAATCTTCATATGGGGCATGTAAGGAACTATACCATTGGGGATGTGGTTGCAAGATACAAAAGAATGCAAGGATTTAACGTCCTGCACCCCATGGGATGGGATGCTTTCGGCATGCCGGCTGAAAATGCCGCCATTGCACACAATTCCCATCCGGCCGCCTGGACCTATCAGAATATCGACAGCATGCGCTTGCAGCTGAAACGTATCGGTTATTCCTATGACTGGGGCCGGGAAATTGCCACCTGCAAGCCTGAATACTATCACTGGGAGCAATGGCTTTTTTTAAAAATGTACGCAAAGCAGATGGCCTACAGGAAAGAATCCTATGTGAACTGGTGTGAACCCTGCCAGACAGTGCTGGCCAACGAGCAGGTGGAAGACGGCATGTGTTGGCGTTGTGGTAAGCCGGTTCATCAAAAAAAACTCTGGCAGTGGTTTTTCCGGATCACCGACTATGCCGAAGATTTGCTTGAATATTGTGACAAGATTCCCGGATGGCCGGACAAAGTGGTCACCATGCAAAAAAACTGGATCGGAAAGAGCATCGGTGCCGAGATCCGCTTCCCCATCGATAACAGCGATGAGTATATATCCGTTTTTACAACCAGGCAAGATACGGTCTGCGGTGCTACTTTCATGTGCCTTGCTCCGGAGCATCCCCTGGTCCTTAAGCTGGCAAACGGAACGGACCGGCAAGCTGAGGTTGAAGCGTTCATCGAGCGGATTTCCAAGCAGGACCGGTCGGCCAAAGCGATTGACGATAATGAAAAAGAAGGTGTTTTTGTCGGCGCTTTCTGCATTAATCCTGTCAACGGCAGACGCATGCCGGTGTATACCGCTAACTTTGCACTGATGGAGTACGGAACCGGTGCGGTTATGTCCGTACCTGCTCATGATCAGCGGGATTTTGAATTCGCCCAAAAATACGGGTTGGACATCATCGTGGTTGTTAAACCTCATGATGAGGATCTCGATGCTAAGACTATGACCGCAGCTTATGCCGGCGAAGGCGTAATGATCAATTCCGATCAGTTCAATGGCATGGGAAATACCCGGGCCATGGATGATATTGTTGCGTATCTGGAGTCAAAGGATCTGGGGAAAAAAGCTGTAAATTTCAGGTTAAGAGACTGGGGCATTTCCCGTCAGCGTTACTGGGGGGCGCCGATCCCCATGATTCATTGCCAAACCTGCGGGGTTGTGCCTGTACTTGAAAAAGACCTGCCGGTACTGCTTCCCGAGGATGCTAAGCTTCTTGAAGGCGGAGGATCACCGCTGCTGATTCTCGATTCTTTTGCAAAGACGACGTGTCCGGTTTGCGGCCGGTCCGATGCGAAAAGAGAGACGGACACAATGGACACGTTTGTGGAATCTTCCTGGTATTTTGAGCGATACTGCAGTCCGCAATGCAGCAGCGGTATGTTTGATAAAAAGGCCGTCGACTACTGGATGCCTGTTGACCAGTATATCGGCGGGGTTGAGCATGCGATTTTGCACCTTCTATATTCGCGTTATTTTACACGCGTTCTGAACGAATTTGAACTGGTCGACTACAAGGAACCTTTTACCCGGCTTTTGACCCAGGGGATGGTTTGTAAAGAGTCCATTTCCTGTCCGGACCACGGCTTTCTCTTCCCCGAAGAGGTCAAAGGTAGCGGTGCAAGCGCCGCATGCCGGCAATGCGGCCAAAAGGTTATACCGGGGCGAGTTGAAAAGATGTCCAAGTCGAAAAAAAATGTGATCGATCCAAATTTTCTGATAGAAAAATACGGTGCGGATACCACGAGGCTCTTTTGCCTTTTTGCAGCACCACCGGAAAGGGATCTGGAATGGAGCGAACAGGGCGTTGAGGGCGGCTATCGCTTTTTGAAGCGTGTTTGGCGCCTGGCCTCAAGCCACATGGAGACTATAAATAACTTAGCTCCTTTTGACGGCAGTCCCGACAAGCTTGAGGGCAAATTTCGGGAGCTGTTTAAAAAGACCCACCAGAGCATAAGAAAAGTGACCAAAGATATTGAGGAACGGTTCCATTTTAACACTGCCATAAGCGCAGTGATGGAGCTTGTCAACACCATGTACGGCATTGAAACGATCGACAGCAGCCCTCAACAGGCCGGAGTGATGCGGCTTGCTATGGAATCGGTCGTCTTGCTTTTATCGCCCGTTGTGCCGCATTTTGCCGAAGAATTATGGGAAGCCCTGGGCCATAAATCGAGTGTTCTACTGGCAGCCTGGCCGTCTTACAGGGATGATGCTCTTATCAAAGATGAGCTGTTGATCGTGGTACAGGTAAACGGCAAACTCAGAAGCAAGTTTAACGCAGATGTTGATACCGATGATAATACGTTAAGGGAAACGGCCCTTGCAGACGAGCGCGTTCAAAAATTTATCAAAGACAAACCGATTAAAAAAATTGTCGTGGTAGCAAAAAAACTGGTTAATATAGTGGTTTAAAATCGTAGCACGATTTTAAATCAAGCGGTTCTGACGCGCTGAACTCCTTTACCTATGAGGTATTTTATTAATGTTGCAAATTAAAAGAGAAGCGCTTTGGATTATCCTGGTTGTGTGGGTGTTTTTTTCAGCCTGCGGCTACCGGTTTTCCGGGAGTGGCAGTTTCCCGGCCGGCATAAAGAAGATAAGTATCACCATCTTTGAAAACCGAACCGCTGAGACCGGTCTGGAGAATACTGTTACAAACGATCTTATCTATGAGGTTACCAGGAGCAGAGAAGCCGCTTTAGTTCACAAAGACAAAGCCGAAGCTAACCTTAGCGGGGTGATTTTTTCCACCCAGACCGGAGCAATTTCCCGCAGTTCGGTAGACGTCTCAACGGAAAGAAGGGTGACGGTTACGCTCAATTTAAAATTAACCGACACCAGCGGCATAACAATATGGTCTGCCGATGGTGTTGCGGAAAGCGAAGCCTACGTTGTCGAGAATGATAAGCAGGGTACCGAACAGAACAGGCAAGACGCCATCACAAAGGCTTCCAAAAGGCTTGCGGAAAAAATTTATAATCGGTTGACGGAAGATTTCTAAGTGATTTACCTGCAGAAAGCTGAGCCCTGAGCGCAAAGTGCAACAAGATAGGCGCCTTGCGCTGGCCGGTTAAGTTGAGATGGTATTAACAAGCTTGGTGAGACGGGAAATTCTGCGAGATGCAGTTTTTGTGTGGATCACACCCTTTTTGGCGGCCTTGTCAATAATAGATTTTGCATCATTAAGTTTTTTCAAAGATGCCTCGCTTGACTTTTCGCCGATAGCCAGCCTCACATTTTTAACACTATTTTTTATTCTGGTCTTTACGGACTTGTTGCGCATACGCCGAATTTCATTTTGAGCGGCGCGTTTGATAGCAGATTTATGATTTGCCAAGTTTATTTTCTCCTTTCAAATTAATTTTAGTAAATTTAAGTTTTTAAAATTATATAATCAATAACCACATGTCAAGTTTTTTAATCGATTAATTTGAATTCATCCCCCGCTGCTTGAAGCGCGGGATGAATTCAAATGAAAGATAAAATCGTAACACGATTTTATTACGGATACTGAAAAAAACATTCCATGAGTTCATCATCTTACCAATCGGCTACTGAAAATGAAAGAATGACAAAAGCTGCCGGGGTTGTTGGTTCAGCAACTTTATTAAGCCGTATCTTTGGCTTGACAAGAGACATTGTTTTGGCCTGGTTCTTTGGTGCCGGGCTGATTTCAGATGCTTTTTTTGTGGCTTTCAGGATTCCCAACCTATTAAGAAGGCTTTTTGCGGAGGGTTCCCTTAGTATCGCGTTTGTTCCTGTCTTTACTGAATATCTTGCTAATCAGGGCAGGGAAGAAGCTTTTAAAATGGCAAGGTCCGCCCTCAGACTTCTAGCGGTCCTGCTGGCGATCATTGCAGTTATCGGTATCCTGATAGCTCCTCTGATAATTCGCGTAATTGCTCCGGGATTTTCAGATTCACCTGAACAGTTTCTAATGACGGTCACTCTGACCCGCATAATGTTCCCGTATATTTTACTTATCAGTCTTGTGGCACTTTCCATGGGCATCCTGAATGTTCTCGGTCATTTTGCCGCACCGGCCCTTGCCCCTGTTCTTTTAAATATCGCCATCATAGGTTCGGTGTTTATAATTTCACCACATATGGCTGATCCGGTGACAGGACTGGCTGTCGGAGTACTCATCGGCGGTTTTTTGCAGCTTGCACTCCAGATACCGTTTCTTATCAAAAAAGGATTTTATTTCTGGCAGAAAGCAAAGTTTTATCACCCCGGGCTTAAAAAAATTGGTATACTGATGCTTCCGGCTGTTTTTGGGGCGGCTGTATATCAGATCAGTATTCTGGTCGATACCATTCTGGCATCGTTATTAGCCCAGGGGAGTATTTCATATCTTTACTATGCTGACCGTATCGTCCAGTTTCCGCTGGGCATATTTGCAATAGCCACCGCAACCGCGGTTCTGCCAAGTCTTTCCAGACAGGCAGCCGCAAAGGACCTGCCGGCTTTCAGGAACACCTTTGCCTATGCCATGAAACTGGTCTTTTTTATCATTATTCCTTCAATGGTCGGCCTGATTGTTTTAAGGCAGCCTATTGTTGCCCTGCTGTTTAAAAGAGGGGTCTTTGATGCTGAAACCACCCGTTTGACTGCCTACGCACTTTTATATTATGCTACCGGTCTGTGGGCTATCTCAGCTGTTCGAATAGTCGTAAATGCATTTTATGCTTTGCAGGACACCAAAACACCTGTTCGGATGGCTATTATATCCGTTATTGCTAAAATTATTTTCAGTGTTATCCTAATGCAGTGGCTGGCCCACGGCGGACTTGCGCTTTCTACTTCGCTGGCTTCCATGCTTAATTTCGGCCTTCTCGTCTGGGCCTTAAAGAAAAAGCTCGGTGTGTTAGGCGCAAGAGGCATTACGGCGTCAATCTGTAAGACAACAATTTGTTCACTGGTGATGGGTGCAATGGTCTGGGTTGTAGCCCTTTTGATAATCCCGGCAGAGGGTGCGACGTTAGCCGGCCTGTTTTTAGGACTTATGGGAAGTATGTTCAGCGGTATGGTGCTATACGGTTTTTTTGCGTTTATTTTCAAAAGCCCGGAACTGGAAAAGATATTGGCATTTTTGTTTCACCGCAAAGCCGCAGTTAGCAGAGACACTTAGTTTCTTAATTGTAAAATCTTTGCATTTTGTGGCAAAAAAATAATTGGTAAACTTTCTCCATCTTGAACAATTGAATATTTTCGATTGATTATTGAAAATTGAAGGAAATATTCAATCTTCAATAATCAATGATCAATCAGGTTCCGGTTTGTCCGGGTTGGGATACGGAGAGTGAATACAAAAAAAAGCGTTCTGCTTGCATTCGTAATCCTGGCGATATTTTCACTGCTTCTTTTCATAATTTTCGGTGAAAATGGTCTTGCCGATCTTAATCTGATGAAAATAGAAAGAGACAGCCTGTTGAAACAAAATGCAGAACTTGCCAAACAAAACCTGAACTTGTATCGTGAAATTGAACGTTTAAAGAGCGACCCCAAGTATCTTGAAAGCGTTGCGAGAAAGGAACTGGGGGTTGTCGGAAAAGATGAGCTGATCTTTAAGCTTAAAGATCAGCGGAAAGGCGAAAATTGAACAAGGATGATGTTTTTTATACCAAAACCATGGCAAAGGTCTATGCTGACCAGGGCAAATTAGAAAAGGCCGTCGAAATCTATCAATACCTTTTGAAAAAAGAGCCCCGGCGGCAAGATCTGATTGATGCTATTGCTGAAATTGATAAAAAACGTTGCAAAAAAGATCCCGAGAGTTTGAAAAATTTGTTAAGCATGTGGCTTGACCTTTTGCTCAGGCACAGCCGGCTGCGGCAACTCAAAAAGCTTAAAACTTCATTTGAGCGATTAGGGTGAAAGAAAGTTAAATGACAGCAACTCAGAACAAAAAATCATTGGCGGTATCGAAGCCCAGTGCTCATATCTACGTTGCCGGGCACCGCGGTATGGTTGGTTCCGCCATTGTTTCCAGGCTGAAAAGTGAAGGATACGACAACATTGTCACCCGAACCCATCAAGAGCTGGATCTGATCGATCAACAGGCGGTACGGAATTTTTTTCAGAATCAAAAAATCGATTATGTGGTACTTGCCGCGGCTAAAGTCGGTGGAATCCACGCCAATGACACCTATCCGGCGGATTTCATATACCAGAACTTAATGATCACATCCAACGTAATTTACCAGGCATTCAAAAGCGGGGTGAGACGGCTTCTGT
Organism: Desulfobacterales bacterium; assembly: GCA_032127815.1. GTDB lineage: Bacteria > Desulfobacterota > Desulfobacteria > Desulfobacterales > UBA11574 > Desulfatibia_A. The sequence goes on along the minus strand of JAQBHK010000124.1, from coordinate 10,738 downwards.
TTTTGGGCAGCAGCTGCATATATCCCAAGCATGCCACACAGCCGATGAAAGAGGAATATCTTCTAACCGGCAAGCTTGAGCCGACCAACGAGCCCTATGCCGTTGCCAAGATTGCGGGAGTCAAGCTCTGTGAATCATTTAACCGCCAGCATGGAACCCGCTATTATGCGGTTATGCCGAATAATCTTTACGGGCCCAACGACAATTACGATTTGGAGAATTCCCATGTACTTCCAGCCATGATTCGTAAATTTCATCTGGCGAAACTGGCTGTTCGGGGCGACTTGGAGGGCATTAATAAAGACCGATCCCGCTTCGGCGATATTCCGGATGATTTTATGGCGTGTCTGGGTGCCCTTTGTAAGTCTTTTGGGCATGATCATAAGCTGCCTGATATGGGCCTAAAGTCACAGCCGGCAGTAACTCTTTGGGGCAGCGGCAGTCCCCGCAGGGAATTTGTGCATGTTGATGATATGGCTGATGCCTGCATCTTTTTGATGAACCGCGAAGACAAGATTTTTGATTCACTGTTTGCCGAGAACCGTTTACCGTTAATTAATATTGGCTGCGGAACGGATATTACCATCCGCGATCTGGCCGGAATGATTGCTGAAATCGTCGGCTATCAAGACGATATTGTATGGGACAGTTCACGACCGGACGGGACTCCGCGCAAACTGCTTGATATTTCAAAACTCGCACAGTTGGGCTGGAAATCGTCTATATCTCTGGCAGAAGGTATTAAGCGGACTTACGAATGGTATTTAGCTATTTGACTTGTTTTGCAATAAAGGTATACATAGAAAAGGACTTTTAAGAATACAAATGCTTACAGATACTGGCAAGGAGGAAATCATGACAAAGGTAAGGTTCAGGCACACGGTTTTGTTGGCTATCGGGATGATAACGCTCTTTTTTTTCATCGTAAGCGGATGTTCCACTCTTAAATCAAGTAAGAGCAGCTCCACCCAAGAGGTTGCAGTAAAAAAAGATAAAGAATCTTCCCCTTTATATTATGATTTCGGAGATGTGCTTATTCCAAAAGAGTTGAAGGTGGACAAGAAATCATCTTATATCGTCCAGTCTCCCGGTTTTCTAACCGGCATTCTGGCCTTAAAAGGGGGTGTTGAAAGAAATTCGCTGATCGCTTTTTTTCAAAACAACATGGCAAAGGATAACTGGAGGGAAATCAGTCTGTTCAAGTCTCCCCGGACAAGTACCATCCTTCTGTTTCAGAAGGAAAACAGGTGGTGCGTGATCAGCATTAACGAAAAAGACTATAACACATATGTTGAAATAGGGGTTGCGCCCACAGTTAATGAGCCCGAATCCGGGTTATTAAAATAGTTATGAGAACCGGCATTAATAAAAAAAATATCGTTTTGGGCGTGTGCGGGGGGATTGCGGCCTACAAAAGCGTTGAACTGTTAAGACTGCTTATCAAGCAGGGTGCCAATGTCAGGGTCATAATGACTCAAAATGCCCGGGAATTTGTGGGACCTTTGACTTTTGAAGCCTTGTGCGGTCGAGCGGTGTGTACCAGTCTTTTTGAAAAAGGCGTGGATGCTTCCATCAGACATATTGAGTGGGCCGAACAAGCCGATGTGGTTGTGATTGCCCCCGCAACGGCCAATATTGTCGGCAAGCTTGCCGGCGGAGTGGCTGATGATGCCTTGAGCACCTTTATAATGGCGGTGACATGCCCGGTTGTACTTTGTCCTTCCATGAACACGCATATGTTTGCAAACAAAGCGGTTCAGAGAAATGTTGCCCAACTCAAAACTGACGGATATTTTGTCATCGAGCCGGAAACCGGCAAACTGGCTTGCGGTATCACCGGCCCCGGCCGTCTTCCCGAACCGGCAGACATTATGGACAGACTTATGCGCTGTCTTGCCCCTCAGGATCTGGAAGGTAAAAAGGTCTTGGTAACCGCCGGCCCCACGCGGGAGCCAATCGATCCTGTGCGTTTTATCAGCAATCCCTCTTCGGGTAAGATGGGCTATGCCGTTGCCAGGGCTGGAGAACACCGAGGTGGCCGTATCGTTCTGATTACGGGCCCAACCGATCTGCCCGATCCTAACAATGTGACCGTTATTAGAGTTCAAACTGCCCGGGAAATGGGTGAAAAAGTTTTTGAGCATTTCAAAGATTCCGATATTGTAATCAAAGCAGCAGCAGTCTCTGATTTCAGACCCAAAGACCAGGCTAACCAGAAGATCAAAAAGGGAAACGATCAAGAGCTTTTGGCTCTGGAAAAAAATCAGGATATCCTGAAAGAACTCGGCAGAAGGAAAGAAAGTCAAGTCTTGGTGGGCTTTGCTGCGGAAACTGAAAACCTTGAAAAATATGCAAAAAAGAAGCTTGTTGATAAAAATCTTGACATGATCGCCGGTAATCTTGTGGGTCACCCCTTTTCGGGTTTCGGTTCAGATACAAATGAGATGACGCTTTTTTTTAAAGACGGAACAAAAGAGCCGCTTGCTGTAATGGATAAAGAAGAGGTTGCTCATATACTGCTCGATCGGATAGTAAGAATGATGAATTCGTAATACATCGAATTCATCAGGTGTTTGATTTTTAGTATTTTGTGTTTTGTTTGAGCTACATGACGATATGCCAGTTTGTTAGATCGCTAAAGACCAAATACTAAATACTAACACGCCCTTAAAAAACTAGTTTTTCTGACTTTTTACCAGACCGTTAAACATTTAATATCTTGAAGCTATCCAACTGATGCCATTACGCTCCCAACATCGTCATAACGCCCGCATCGAAGATTTTGTCGCCACAGTCGCAGAGATCGAAAACAGACTGCGCCACCTGGCCGCAACCGGGTGCCGGGGTTTTGAATGCTCTGAAACCAGCCTGAAAACAATCAAAACCTGGGGACGTAAAATTACCTCTGCTCCTGAGACACTGAAGGTAATCCGCAATGACCTTGGCGATTGCAGACGCTGCCGGCTTTCCGACAGTCGCAAAAACATTGTCTTTGGTTCAGGTGATCCCCACGCAAAACTCGTATTTGTAGGTGAAGGGCCGGGCTATGAGGAGGATCAAAGGGGAGAGCCGTTTGTAGGCGCAGCAGGGCAGCTGCTTACCAAGATAATCCATGCCATTAATTATACCCGCGAGCAGGTGTATATCTGCAATATAATCAAGTGCCGCCCACCGGAAAACAGAAATCCCAGACCGGACGAGATCAAGGCCTGCGCACCATTTTTGAAACGCCAGATCGCGGCCATCAAGCCTGATTTGATATGCGCATTAGGGACTTTCGCCGCTCAGACACTTCTTGAAACCCAAAAACCTATCTCAAAACTCAGAGGGTCGTTTTATCAATACATGGGGATCAGGTTGCTGCCCACCTATCACCCGGCTTTCCTTTTGCGCAATCCTGCTAAAAAAAGAGATGTGTGGGATGATATGAAGAAATTAATGCAAGTGCTCGGCCCGAGTACATCATAAACTGTCATGCCGTGGTGGCACAACAAAACATGAAAGTTATGAGATACAGGTATTTTTTTTTAGCGCTATCTTTGTTTTTATGCGGCATGTCGGGAAGCGCGCTTGCAGCTGAAAGCGAGATCTATGTCGTCAAGTTTTCAGGAGCCATAAGTCCGGGAACCGCCGATTTTTTAAAAAGCGGGATTAAAAAGGCTTCAGATGATAATGTGGCCTGCATTATCATCGTATTTGATACACCCGGAGGTCTGGCCGAGTCTATGCGAGATATCGTCAAGACCATATTTGCGAGCCAAGTGCCGGTTGTGGTCTATGTTGCACCCGGCGGTGCCAGAGCGGCTTCGGCAGGTGTTATGATCACCATGGCGGCCGATATTGCCGCCATGGCGCCTGGAACGAACATCGGTGCGGCCCATCCTGTGGGCGCCGGTGGTAAAGAGATCGACAAAACCATGTCTGAAAAGGTTACCAACGATATGGTTGCCCATGCCAAGAGTATTGCCGGAAAACGAGGTAGAAACGCCCAGTGGGTTGAAAGAGCTGTCCGCCAAAGCGTGTCCGTGACTGAAACCGAAGCGCTAAAGGAGAATATTATTGATATTGTTGCCAAAGATTTGGATGACCTGATTGGGCAGATAAACGGCCGTAAAGTCCAAGACAAAGGTGTTTTAGATCTTGATAATGTCAAAACGACAATCCTGAAAGAGACTATCAGGAACAAGATTTTAAAGACTATCAGCGATCCTAATATTGCCTATATCCTGTTGATGATCGGGCTGGCCGGGCTTTACTTTGAGCTGTCACACCCGGGGGTTGTTTTGCCGGGGGTAATCGGCGGGATTGCATTGATCTTGGCATTTTTTGCACTTCAGACGATTCCCGTCAATTATGCCGGGATTCTTTTGATTATCCTGGCGCTGGTTTTTTTTATTATGGAGATGAAAATTTTAAGTTATGGGTTGCTCAGCATAGCAGGTATTATTTCACTTTTGCTCGGATCCCTGATGTTGTTTGACCGCAGCAATACTGAAATGCGGCTTTCGTTGGGGGTTCTTATTCCCACCATTGTTTTGGTTTCGGGCTTTTTCGTAACGGTTGCTGCTTTGGTTTTTAAATCACAGCTGTCAAAACCGCTGACCGGCGCAAAGGGCCTTGTTGGGGAAACCGGCATCGTAAAAAAAGACATTATGCCTGACGGCAAGGTATTTGTTCATGGCGAACTGTGGAATGCCACTTCCAAAGTTTCCATTCAGGAGGGCGCCAAAGTTCGGGTTGTGGATGTTGTTAATCTTGTGCTGGAGGTTGAACCGGCGGAATAATGGCCATCCGAATTCCAATTCAAAATAGGAGTAAGACATGTTTACTGCAATTGCTATCATCGTACTGGTTATCCTTTTTCTTTCCACGGCCCTAAGGATCTTAAACGAGTATGAACGTGGCGTCGTCTTCAGGCTTGGACGAGTTATCAAGGCCAAGGGACCGGGGCTAATTATACTGATTCCGGTTGTCGATAAAATGGTGAAGATCAGTATGCGCCTGGTGGCCATGGATGTGGATCCCCAGGATGTTATTACGAGAGATAATGTTTCCGTAAAAGTAAACGCCGTTATCTATTTCAGAGTAATCGATGCAATTAAAGCGGTGGTCGAGGTGGAAAGCTACAACTATGCAATATCCCAGCTGGCCCAGACAACCCTGCGCAGTGTATGCGGTCAGGCGGAACTGGATGAGTTGCTTTCAGCCCGGGAGAAAATCAACTCTCAGCTTCAGGAAATATTAGACACCCAGACCGACCCCTGGGGGATCAAAGTTGCCACCGTGGAACTTAAGCATATTGATTTGCCCCAGGAGATGCAACGCTCCATGGCCAAGCAGGCCGAGGCTGAGCGTGAGCGGCGCGCCAAAATAATTAATGCGGAAGGTGAACAACAGGCGGCAACAAAACTGGCGGAAGCTTCAGAGATTATCCGTGATCATCCCATGGCCCTGCAGCTTAGATATCTGCAGACCATGCGTGAGATGTCCGCCGAGCAGAATACCACCATCGTCTTTCCTTTTCCCATTGATTTTTTCAAGTCGTTTATGGACTTTATGGATAAAGATGGTAAAGGCAGGAACAAATAACCCACATTGCTCATGCTCATATAATGATGGATTCATTAACTATTGACATTTATAAAGAAATTGATTTATATGGAAATTTTTCAGTATGCTATAGGGAAAGGTTAATTAAATGGATTAGGTGGCAGTTGCAAAAGGGTCAAAGTGTTTAATTCTGTCAATTTGGCGGAGGCTTTGCAGCCTCCGCTTGTGTTTTTAATAAGGTGAGCAAAGGAGATTAGCCGGTTATGGTTACAAAGAAAAAGAAAACCAAGGAAAAACCACTGGACAAAATGACAGCCAAGGAACTGAGGGAGTACGGCAAACAAATACCTGAAATAACAGGTGTTTATAGCATGAACAAGCCTGAGCTGATCAGTGCCATTAAAAAGGCCAGAGGGATAGTCGATGATTCTCCCAAAACAAAAGACGCCTCGGTTCGAGAAATTAAGAAAAAGATTAAGGGACTGAAGACTGAACACGAAACAGCCTTGAGTAAAAAGGACGCCAAAATGGCGGCAATTTATCGACGCCGCATTACCAGGCTCAAGAAAAAGACTCGCAAGGCAGCGTAATAAAAGATCGCTATGCTTGAAGACCGCTACGCTTGAGGAGCGCTTCGCTTGAGGGGAAAAAATCTTTCTATACATACCCTCTAGGCCGTCAGGCCGCTCATCAAACGAAGTGCTCTTCAAGCGCAGCACTCCAGCTACCAGTGACAAATGACAAACTTTAAAATCGATTCGGCGTCGATTGCCTTTGATATTGATGGTGTCGTTGCCGACACCATGACATTATTTTTGGATATTGCCCGTGACGAATATAAGATTGACTGGATTAGGCTCGAAGACATCAATTGCTATCAATTGGAAGATTGCCTGGACCTTGATGCCGGAATTATAGGCTCAATTATAAACAGGATAATGGATGGTGATTACACTGTGCCTTTAAGGCCCATAGCGGGAGCCCCCGACGTTTTGTCGCGGCTGGGCAGACAAAACGGTTCGATTCTTTTTATAACGGCGCGGCCATATTTGAATCCTATCGACGACTGGGTAAAAAGTATCCTGACACTTGATCCTGGGTCAATAGAAGTGATTGCCACCGGTTCATTTGACGCCAAGGTTGATGTGCTTGTAGAAAGAGATATTACCTATTTTGTAGAAGACCGGCTTGATACATGTTTTCCAATTCAGGCCGCCGGATTGGTGCCTGTGTTGTTCAAGCAACCGTGGAACCGGGAGCACCATCCGTTTATGGAAGTTGCTAACTGGAAAGAGTTAGAGTCGCTTATAGAATTTAAATGAACTCGTCTTCTTTGAAAAATCTGATCAGTTCTTTTGTAAAATCCCTTTACTCTGAAAAAGGGTATTCTGAGAATACATGCCGTGCGTATTTGCATGACCTTACAGAGTTTGCATCTTTTATTTTTAGTAGCTGGTTTTCAGAGAGTATGAGTAAAACGAAAGCGGACTCTTTCAGGGCCGATCAGGTCGACGGTTTGATGATAAGAGGTTTCCTGGGTTTCTTATATAAAAAAAATAAAAAGGCTACGATAGCCCGCAAGATTTCGGCTATTCGCAGTTTTTTCAGGTATCTTGTCAAACACGGGATTATTTTGGAAAATCCGGTAGAGTTGATTCTGACGCCCAAGCAGGAGCAAACGATCCCTGTCTATCTTCCGATCGATGATATGTTCAGACTTCTGGATTCCATCAAGGCCGATAACCTGGCGGGGTTAAGGAATCGTGCTATCTTTGAAACACTTTATTCGTGCGGACTACGTGTTTCTGAACTTTCCGGCATGAATCTGTTTGATGTCGATTTTACTAAAAGTGTGATTCGTGTTCTAGGGAAAGGCGACAAAGAGCGCATTGTACCCATCGGCCGGAAAGCACAGGAGGCCATCAAAGCTTACCGGCAAAAACTGCAGGTGGAATCAGGCATATCGGATGATACAAATGCTCCGCTTTTTCTAAATAAAAACAAGGGCCGGCTTACAGTGCGATCGATTGCCCGCATTCTTGATAAAACTGCCAAAGAATGCGGACTTTTGGCACCTGTTTCACCCCATGCGCTGCGGCACACCTTTGCGACTCATATGCTTGATGCCGGTGCAGATTTAAGGGTGGTTCAGGAGCTTTTGGGGCACAAAAGCCTTTCGACTACTCAGAAATATACGCATGTGAGCATTGACAGATTGATGGAGGCGTATGATAAGGCACACCCTCGACGCTAACACCAGTTAGGAACAGGTGAAAAAACAATGAAAATCAGAGGTACGACCATACTGGCTGTCAGGCATAAAGGCAGGGTGGCGGTTGCCGGAGACGGTCAGGTGACGTTGAACAATACTGTCATTAAACATAAGGCCAAAAAGGTCAGAAGGATTTACAACGACAAAATCATTGTGGGATTTGCCGGTGCTACCGCCGATGCTATGAACCTTTCTGAGCGTTTGGAAGGCAAATTAGAACGTTATAACGGCAATCTGACACGCAGTGCCGTTGAATTGGCCAGGGACTGGCGCACCGACAAATATTTAAGGCATCTTGAGGCTATCATGATCGCCGTGGATGAAAAAAATATGTTGCTTATCTCCGGCAGCGGTGACGTTATCGAACCCGATGAGGGCGTCATGGGTATCGGTTCCGGTGGCATTGCGGCCCAGGCGGCGGCAATGGCCCTGATCAAGCATGCCGATCTCGATGCCAGAGGTATTGTCGCAGAAGCCATGATGATAGCGGGCTCCATATGTGTCTTTACCAATGAAGTTGTGACGATAGAAGAGTTATAATAACCGTTTGAGGGTACTTCAAATATGAGCGATCTTAAACCCAAAGAAATCGTTAAGGAACTTGACAAGTATATCATCGGCCAGGACAAGGCAAAGCGTTCGGTCGCGATTGCCTTAAGAAACAGGTGGCGCAGGCAGCAGGTGCCGGAGGATCTGCGGGATGAAATAGCACCCAAAAATATTATACTTATCGGTCCCACCGGGGTAGGCAAGACAGAGATTGCCAGACGTCTGTCGAATCTTACGGATTCTCCGTTTAGTAAGATTGAGGCCTCCAAGTTTACCGAGGTAGGATATGTAGGTCGCGACGTTGAATCAATGGTTAGAGACCTTCTTGAACTTACTGTAAACACACTTAAAGCCAGGGAGCAGGAGGCCGTCAAGGAAAAAGCCTGGCAGATCGCTGAAGAGAGAATGCTCGATCTTTTGCTTCCAACGTCGGGAAAAAATCAGACTCAAAAGAGTGACACTACATCCGAAACGCAGCTTGAGCTTTTGTCATCATCCGGTGGTGATGAGTCGTCTGCTACAAGAGAAAAACTTAGAAGTATGCTGCGCAACGGCAAACTTGATAATCGATATGTTGATCTGGAAGTATCTGACCGGGCCATGCCGGTGGTGGAAATATTTTCAAACGTCGGCATGGAAGAGATGGGGATCAATTTCAAAGATATGCTGGGCGGTCTCTTACCCAAAAGTACCAAGCGGCGCAAGGTAAAGGTGCCGGAAGCAATGGAGACGATGGCGGCAGAGGAGGCCCAGAATCTTGTAGATTTAGACAAGGTGATAAAACAGGCTATTGAGAAAGTTGAGCAGTCAGGGATTATTTTCTTAGACGAGATTGATAAGATTGTCGGCAAGAACGGTACTCAAGGCCCTGATGTTTCCAGGGAAGGTGTTCAGCGTGACCTGCTGCCCATCGTCGAAGGTAGCACGGTAACCACCAAGTACGGTCCGGTGAAGAGCGACAATATCCTTTTTATCGCGGCCGGTGCATTTCATACGGTCAAACCTTCTGATTTGATACCGGAACTCCAAGGCCGGTTTCCAATACGAGTGGAGCTTGACTCTCTGGGCTGGAAAGAATTTGTGAGGATACTGACAGAACCGAAGAATGCCCTTCTGCTGCAATATCTGGCGCTTTTAAAGACGGAAGGTGTTGAGATGGTCTTTGAAGATGATGCTGTTGAAGATATCGCGAAAATTGCCGAAGAAGTTAATAATATGACTGAAAATATTGGCGCTCGCAGGCTCCATACCATTATGGAGTGCCTGTTGGAAGATATTCTTTTCGATGCACCCGACTTGCAGGAAAAGAGGATAGTTATAGACCGACTGTATGTGACCAATAAATTGAAAGACATCAAGAATGATGAAGATCTAAGCAGATACATCCTATAGTCTAATCGAGTTATTACTCGATTAGACGTTATTAGTTAATCGTTAATTGTTATTGGTTTCTTTAATATCAATATTCCAAAATAATATCTCAATATAAGTTGAAATATAAAAAATAAATCATTTTCCTCAAATAACGAATAACGGATAACAAATAACTTCCATTTGAGCATTAACGCTTAACTTGGGTATAACAATCGCAGTTAATAATTGATTATAAAGATATTTTAATGAATCCGAATGTAGCAGACATACTCATCGAAGCGCTTCCTTATATACAACGTTTCTATGGCATGACCATCGTGATCAAGTACGGGGGGCATGCTATGGTCGACGAACAGTTGAAGGAAGATTTTGCCCGTGACGTCACCTTAATGAAATTTATCGGTTTGAATCCGGTTGTTGTGCATGGTGGCGGACCGCAGATTAATTCCGTACTTGAGCGCATGGGAATGCACCCCAAGTTTGTCAGAGGGATGCGTCTAACAGATGAGGCGACAATGGACGTGGTGGAGATGGTTCTGGGCGGTAAAGTCAACAAATCCATCGTGGCCCAGATTAATCAGCAGGGGGGACAGGCTGTGGGTTTGAGCGGCAAGGACGGAGGGCTGATCCTTGCAAAGAAACTCCATATCGTTTATCAGGAGGATGAAGACAAGCCGCCCGAAATAATCGATCCGGGGTTGGTGGGGCAGGTTGAGAAAGTCAATCCCGGTATCATTAATACGCTTACAAAAAATGGTTTTATACCTATTATTGCGCCGATTGGTGCGGGAGATGCCGGTGAAACCTATAATATTAACGCGGATCTTGTGGCCGGCAGGATAGCCATGGCTCTTTCCGCCGGGCGTCTTATATTTCTTACGGATGTTGATGGAGTTCTGAATGCTTCAAATAAACTTATTTCTTCAATCAATGCCCAAAAAATTCATGAAATGATCGAAGAAAAAACTGTTTCAGGAGGCATGATTCCCAAAA